>CALZIG010000230.1 GCA_945787585.1 uncultured Gammaproteobacteria bacterium
TGAAGCGCTCGCGTTCTTCGCCCCCTTCACCCGTGTTCGACTTGCCGCCGATGCGGTTCATCGCAATCGCCAGTGTTGAATGAGCCTCGTGCGAAATAGAACCGAATGACATCGCACCGGTCACAAAGCGTTTGACGATCTCTTTGGCCGGTTCAACTTCATCAATGGAGACCGAAGGCTGGTCCGACTTGAATTCAAACATGCCGCGCAGTGTCAGCAAACGTTCGCTGCTTTCGTTAATCAGGCTTGCGTATTCTGCGTAGGTTTTGGCATCGTTCGCACGCGTGGCGTGTTGCAACTTGGAGATGGTGGCCGCCGTCCACACATGCTCTTCACCGCGCACACGCAGGGCATAATCACCGCCCACATCGAGCGCATTGCGATAAATCGGCGCGTCGCCAAAGGCATCGCGATGCCAGCTAACGGCCTCTTCAGCCACTTCTGCTAATCCAATGCCTTCAATAGTGGTGACCGTACCGGTAAAGTACTTGTCGACAAATACGGTCGATAAACCCACCGCATCGAAAATCTGTGCGCCACAATAGGACTGATAGGTTGAGATGCCCATCTTCGACATCACCTTCAATAACCCTTTGCCGATCGCTTTGATATATCGCTTCTGCAACTCAGCTTCACTGAGCACTTCGGGCAAGGTCTCCTTAATAGAATAGAGTGTCTCAAACGCGAGGTACGGGTTGATCGCTTCGGCACCGTAACCGGCCAGTACGGCAAAGTGATGCACCTCACGCGCGGCGCCTGTTTCAATCACCAGACCCGCCTCGGTGCGCAAGCCTGCGCGCACCAGATGCTGGTGAACCGCCGATGTCGCCAGCGCCGCGGGGATCACAACATGCTGCGCGTCGACCTCACGATCCGATAGAATCAGGATATTGAAACCCTCGTTCACGGCACTTTCAGCCTTTCCACACAGCGCTTGAATCGCCTGCTCCATCCCTTCCGCACCGAGGTCGGCGGGATAACAGAGGCTCAGAGTGCAGGTGCTAAACGCGCCATCGGTGTGATCTTTAATATGGCGGATACGATCAAGGTCTTCATTGGTCAGCACCGGTTGTGACACCTCAAGGCGCATGTGGCTACCGGCTTCATCGCGGCCCAACAAATTTGGACGCGGACCAATCAATGATACCAATGACATCACCAACTCTTCACGAATCGGGTCGATCGGTGGATTGGTGACCTGCGCGAAGTTCTGTTTAAAATAATTAAACAGCGGCTTGGCCTTACTGGAGAGCACTGCGACCGGGGTATCGGTCCCCATTGAACCGGTCCCTTCCTGACCCGTCAGTGCCATCGGCACCATCAATGTCTTGATGTCTTCCTGACTGTAACCAAAGGCCTGCTGGCGGTCAAGCAACGTCTCCGCATCAAAGCCTGCATCCATATTACTGGCGGGTAGATCTTTGAGCCGAATCTGTGAGCTGTCGAGCCACGCCTGATAAACATGTGAATTGGCGAGCTCTGCCTTCAACTCTTCATCATCAATAATGCGGCCCTGCTCCAGGTCGATCATAAACATCTTACCGGGCTGTAGACGCCATTTCTTGATGATTGTTTCATCGGCAAACGGCAACACACCCATCTCGGAGGCCATCATTACGGTACCGTCATCGGTAATCACGTAACGCGCTGGACGCAGCCCGTTACGATCCAGTGTTGCGCCGATCTGGCGGCCGTCGGTGAAGGCGACCGCGGCGGGACCGTCCCACGGCTCCATCAATGCGGCGTGATATTCATAAAAGGCGCGACGCTTTTCATCCATCAACGGATTCCCGGCCCACGCCTCGGGGATCAACATCATCATCGCATGCGCCATCGAATAGCCGCCCGCGACCAGCAGTTCCAGTGCGTTATCGAAACAGGCTGAGTCTGATTGTCCTTCGGTGATCAACGGCCATAGCTTTTCGAGGTCATCACCCAGCAATTTTGAAGACATCGCGTGGCGGCGTGCCGCCATCCAGTTGATGTTGCCGCGCACGGTGTTGATCTCACCATTGTGTGCAATCATGCGGAACGGGTGTGCCAGGTCCCATGAGGGAAAAGTGTTGGTGGAGAAACGCTGATGCACCAGCGCCAGCGCAGAGACCACGCGCTCATCATTGAGATCGCCAAAATAGGCATCGACCTGATTCGAAAGCAACATACCTTTATAGTTGATGGTACGCGCAGAAAAAGAGGGTACATAAAAATGGTCGCGTTCTAATATCCCCGAAGTGGCAATGGCGTTTTCTGCCAGCTTACGAATCACATACAGTTTGCGCTCAAAGGCGTCGGTATCTGCACAGTTACCACCACGTCCGATGAAAATCTGCCGCACAACAGGCTCGACCGCCCTTACGCTCTCACCCAGCCCACTATTATCGGTAGGCACATCGCGCCACCCTAGCAGGGCCTGCCCTTCATCTTCGAGCGTGCTTTCGATCAACAGCTCACACGCCTGTCGATCCGCCGCCTTCTGTGGCAGGAAGAGCATGCCCACACCGTAATCGCCCGCTGCGGGTAGCGTGATGCCATTGGCGGCACACTCTTCGCGGAAAAACTGATCTGGAATCTGTAGCAACAGGCCAGCACCATCACCGGCCAATGGGTCTGCGCCCACTGCCCCGCGATGTTCAAGGTTTTCGAGGATCGTCAGCCCCTGGCGTACGATCGCGTGACTTTTTACACCTTTAATATTGGCGACAAAACCTACACCACAGGCGTCATGCTCGTGGGCAGGATCGTATAAACCTTGCTTCAAAGGCCGTGTTGAGCGCGACAATATAGTGTTCCTCTCAAAAAATAGTTCCGACATGTACTACGCGCATCTCTTTGAAATGCACGGACACCCTTATAAGCAGCAGATCACCAAGGCAGATAAATCAGTACCGCTCTGGAAGCCCCTTCTTCACGCCACAATTAGCACGCGCCTCAAGATAGTCTCGAGGAAATGGGACTCTCTGTCACACCCGGTCTGAATTCCATTATATGCGCAAGCAAGGCCAAACGGTGGCCGTGCGCAAAAGTGCGGCTCCTCCACACAGACTAGGACGCCGAAGTATACTCGTCTGGGGCACTCCATTCAATAACAGTGTATCTGCATCAAGTTTTGGAGAACTCTTCAACTATTTGAAAAGTATGAAATTATACTATTTGAGGCCGCACTGCCCGAATAGTATGAATTTATTGCGGCTGAAGTGCCCGCATCGCTGCCTGTAATGAACCATATGAGCGTACCCATGGATTGGATATGCCCTTGTTCTGGCTAAGGTTTTCAACCATTTCATCGGCTGCGCTACGATCAGCCGCGTCGCCATAGATCGCCACATACCAGACCTGCCCCTTATTCATGATCCGTACCTGCTTTGCCACACTGCCAAGGGCGTGGCTGGCTAAAAAATCACTCGTTTTCGCCGCTTTTTCGAATGCCACTAACTGTAGCAGATAATGTTCTGCGGGACGTGCTAATACCCATCGCTCCTGCTCGCTAAAGGCGACAGGGGTCACCACAGACGGTGCGGCGGCTGCAACGCCCTCAGCAATGGATGCCGACCGCCATAGCTCTTTTTGAATCGATGCAAAGCTACGCGCCCAGGGCACAATTCCTTCCGGCAACTGTCGGCTGGCTTCAAGTGCCTCGGTGCGCGTTTCATACGCGCCGCTCGCGGCCACATACCAGCGTTGCCCATTTTTATCCGTGCTAAAACGCTTCACCTCATTTTCCAATCCAAAACGGACAAGAAAGTCTTCACGTTTCTGCCGTTGCTGTTGCGCCACAATTTGCAGGGTATAGGCTTGCGGGTGTTGTGCCATCACCCACTCGCGCTGTTCAATGTCGGCCTGCGGCGCTGGCTCGGCCTCAGCTAACTGCGCCGGTTTCACTGCCACTTCTTTTTCAATCTCGACGACCGCTTCAACCACAGTCTCTGGGGCTCCCGCCTGATTAATTGCGGTTGATTGCGACTGCTCATCCTGTTCGATGGGCTCAACCGCCGTATCAGGCACAGGCTCGTCAACGCCCTCGCTCATAAAATCCACGTGGTCCTCTACGACAACTTCACTGCCAGAAAAATCAATGCTAGAAACTTCATTACCAGGCAGTGCTTCCAGATCTGGCTGTGACGCCATCCCCTCTGCCTCCGTCGACTCCACAACAGCTGGCACCTCACGGCTAATGCTCCCCTGAGGATCAGCGGGTAATTCGAGTGGGGTTGCCGTGGCGTCTTCCAGCGGTGGCTGTTTTGTTGCCTGTGAATTTTCAGCCGGGGGCGAAAACAGCGCATTGATCTCATTCTGAAATAACAACACGCTCGCCAATGCCGCTACCGCAACAAAAGGCCACAGACGTAACAATGATCTTCGTTTTTCTTTTACCGGTTTTGAGTCCGCTGTTACATCAGTATCTGCAGCGGCGGCTGTTGGTGGCGTTGTATAACTTTTATTTTGCAGTACCGCTAACGCCCGCTCATTAACTTTCAACGGCAATCCATTTGATGCGCCAAATATCGCGCTGTTGACCGCCGCGGTAAATGGGCCGTCATCCTGTAATCCCGCTGCGCGCATGCGATGATCGAGGTACTGAAATGTCTCCGCTTCATTTAGCAACGTAAGTTCAAAGGTGTGTTTAATTTGAGCACGCAGGAACTGTAGCGCCGGATTGTTAAGCTTTTCGTCAATACTCGCTTCGCTAAATAACACAATACCAAAAGGCTTACTTTCTTCAGACTCAGCGGTCATAAACTTGCTCAGCGTACGCAGCGCAGATTCCGAAATATTGTGCGCGTTGTCAATCAACAACATCGGGACTTGTGCGTGTTTGCGGAGCGCCTGCAACTGCGCGATCAGTAGTCGTTCTTGCTCGCCACGATCGGACTGCTCCTGCACCTCAGGCGCAAAAGCCTGCATTAGTTGCTGTAATAGCTGGTTGGAATCGATTCCCGTATCGGCGTCAAGGTGACAGACGCGCCACGACTCGCTGGCCCTGCTGAGAAATTGATTGAGCAGCGTAGTCTTACCAACACCCGGGACTCCGGTGATCAGTAAAATTTCGCCCAGCGGAATAAGGTGCAGTAAAAGATTGAGCCGTTGTTCACGTGTCGCGCCGGGATAAAAAAAGGCGGGCGACATTACGTCGCCAAAAGGTTCGCACGTCAGACCGTACGCACCCATATATCCTTCAGTAGCCGTGTGACTGTGCTCGTTCTTTTCCATTACGATGACCTGGCCTCACCCCGCATAAATACCACTCGATAGCCCTTGTCTGCCAGTGCATCTCGCGCCCGTATCAATGCACTTTCGGCCTCAGCATAGTTCTCATGATGCTCCCGCTGCAGCCGTCCTTTGGCACCCTGGGTGCCGCGCTCTTTAATCAACGTCCAGCCACCCAACATATCCTGCTGTAAAATTAGCTGGCAGAAACGCAACGGCACATTGTCATCCATCGCTGTCTGCATGTAGATACGCATGGCGACAGCCTAATCAGGTGAGCTGTGAAGGATTAAACAGTCGCTCGAATTCACCAATCGCATAACGGTCGGTCATGCCCGCGATATAATCAGCGACCACTCGCGCCTTTCCAGCAACCCCTTCGACCTGCTCCATCTGCGACACCTTGCTGTCATACTCGGGTGGCAGCAGATGCTGATCATCAAGAAAGATCTCAAACAGCGATTTTATGATGCGGTCCGCTTTGGTACTCATGCGTCGCACACGATAATGTTGATAGAGCCCTTTGCGCAGAAAACGTTTTAACTCGAGGTTATAGGCGTTCATCTCTTCACTAAACCTGATGAGCGGCTGTGGCTGCAGACGAATATCATCAATCGTCGCTGGTGCGGCGCTTTTAATATTGGCAAGGCTGGTTTCAATCAAATCCGTGACCTGGCTGTTGATCATTCTTCGTACCACTTCGTGAATCGTGCGGCGTTCGGTCAGGTTTTTATACAGGCCAATCACGATTTCATATTGTTCGGCAAACAGCGACATCTCGCAAAGCTGCTCCAGCGTAATCAAGCCAGAACGCATGCCGTCATCCATGTCATGATTATTGTAGGCAATCTCATCTGCCACGTTGGTCAGCTGCGCCTCAAGACTAGGCTGCTGCTTGCTGATAAAGCGCTCACCCAACTCACCCAGTTCTTTCGCACGCAGGGGCGAGCAATGTTTCAAAATACCTTCGCGTGACTCATAAGTCAGATTCAGGCCGCTGAATTCGGCATAACGCTCTTCGAGCTCATCCACGACCCGCAATGATTGAAGGTTATGCTCAAAGCCACCATACGCTTTCATACAGCGATTGAGTGCATCCTGCCCGGCATGGCCAAAAGGCGTGTGGCCAAGATCGTGTGCAAGGGCGATCGCTTCCACCAGATCTTCATTCAGATTAAGTATCCGTGAAATCGAGCGGGCTATCTGTGCAACCTCGACTGAATGTGTGAGGCGCGTTCTAAACATATCCCCTTCATGATTTACAAAGACCTGGGTCTTATATTCCAGGCGGCGAAATGCCGCTGAATGGACGATGCGATCGCGGTCACGCTGATACTCCGTGCGGTAATTAGGGGGCGCTTCCTGATAGCGCCGTCCGCGAGAATTTCCCACATTAGCCGCATAAAGTGCCAGCGCCGTATTCATGTCAGTGCGACTCCCGACACGCTTCTATACTGGCATTCATCAAAGCGATATCAAAATCAGCGGTAATCAATGCCTTGCCAATCCCTTTTAATAAAATCAGACGTAACTTACCCGCTTGCACCTTTTTATCCACTGCCATCCACTCATTAAAGCAACTCAACGAAAGCTCAGCGGGTGCCTGGGTTGGTAAATGTGCGGCTTTTGTTAACACGATAATTCGCGTGACTGTTGCCTCATCGATATAACCTTGACGCCGTGAAAGCTCAGCGGCGATACAGGTGCCAGCGGCGACCGCCTCACCATGTAGCCACTTACCATAGCCCATCCCTGCCTCGATTGCATGGCCGAAGGTGTGCCCTAAATTTAATAACGCGCGCACACCGCCCTCTTTTTCATCCTGAGCAACGATTGCCGCTTTATTACGACACGATCGTTCAATCGCGTAGGCCAGCGCAGTTTCATCACGCGCCAGTAGACTCGACATGTTCTCTTCCAGCCAGCAGAAAAATGGCTCATCGCAAATCAGACCATATTTAATCACCTCGGCAATCCCGGCGCTCAACTGTCGATCATCCAGTGTGGCCAAAACGGTGGTATCAATCAACACCGACTGCGGCTGATAAAAGGCGCCAATCATGTTTTTACCTAATCGATGATTGACGCCGGTCTTGCCACCGACGGATGAGTCCACCTGCGCGAGTAATGTGGTGGGAATCTGAATGAAATTGACCCCGCGCTGATAAGATGCTGCTGCAAAACCGGTCATATCGCCCACCACGCCGCCACCTAATGCGATCAGTGTGACATCTCGGCCGCAACGCGCTTCAAGTAACCCATCAAAAATACTATTAAGATATTCCAGTGTCTTATACTGCTCACCATCGGGCAAAATCACTGTTGCAATGTCGTACTCAGACAATGTCGTCCGCAACTGTTCGAGGTATAATGGTGCAACCGTCTCGTTACTGACGATGACAACCTGCCGGCCACGAATATACGGCGCCAATAATTGTGATTGGCCGAGTAACTGACCACCAATAAATATCGGGTAACTTCGCTCACCCAGAGCAACATCTAACGTTTTCATGAAACAACTGCGCCTAAATTATTTATTACCATTATATACGCCACGTCTCATGATTAACTACTTTGCAATTTCGTTATTTCATCAATCACATATTCCACCGTTGATCGAATGCTTCTGTCATCGGTATCCACAATCAGGTCGGCGACATCGCGGTACAGTGGATCACGTGCCAGCATCAGCGCCTCCAGGCGCGCCCTGGGATCATCTGTTTGCAACAGCGGTCGATTGCGATCCTTGGCGGTTCGCTTAAAAAGTTGCTCGATAGAAGCTGCAAGGTAGACCGTTAAGCCACGTGATGACAGCGCTTTACGGTTTTCCTCAGCCAGAATCGCGCCGCCACCTGTCGCCAGCACAATTCCCTGTCGCTGGGTCAAATCATCAATCACCGCTCGTTCTCGCTCACGAAACCCGGCCTCTCCCTCAATATCAAATATCCAGGGGATATCCGCACCGGTACGATGCGAAATCTCGTGATCACTATCCACAAACTCCCGGTTAAGCGATTTCGCTAGCTGTCGTCCGATAGTGGTTTTACCCGAGCCCATCGGGCCCACCAAAAATATATTATTTAACTTGTTCATACATAAGGAGATATGCCAGTGTTAACGTGAAAAATCAAGTTATTAAGCGCTTTTACGTAGCCAAAAAAAAGCCGGGGATAACCCCGGCTTATCTCTATAGCCTAAATAGGCACTGTGATCGACGGTTAACGCGCGCCCAACGACTCTTTAAGCACCTTCGGCGTGACAAAGATCAGTAGTTCGTCTTTATCATCTTCTTTCAGCGTTCTGCGGAATAATGCGCCAATAATAGGGATATCACCAAAGAAGGGGACCTTTTCATGAACTTCACGCGTTAACTGCTCGTAAATGCCACCGAGCACCACCGTCTCACCGTTCTCAACGAGCACCTGTGTCTGCACTTCACGCGTCTCAATGCTAGGAATACCGGAGACCACGTCGCCCACGTTATCCTTTTTAACAATCAAATCCATTATGATTCGATCATCAGGGGTGATCTGAGGGGTCACTTCAAGACTCAATACCGCCTTTTTAAAGGTAACAGTCGTCGCACCACTCGATGCCGCCTCCTGATACGGCACTTCGACGCCCTGTTCTATTATGCCAGTAGACTGATTAGCGGTAATCACCCGTGGGCTCGAGACTACCTCGCCCTTGCCTTCAGCCTGCATTGCAGACAACTCCAGTTCGATCAGAAAATCATTGTTTAATACAGCTAAGCCAAAGGAACCCGCATCACCGATGACAGGTAAATTAATATTCAAACGATCATTCATTTCCCAATCATCGCGATTACCAATCTGGGTCGTCCCATTTAGAGAGCCGGATGTTATATGTTCATTTGAACCTTCGCTCTTTCGACCTGATGCGCCAAAGCGCGAACCAACATCCCGCCTGAAATCATCACTAGCAACAACGATACGTGATTCAATCAGCACCTGACGTACAGGAATATCCAGCTCGTCGATTAATCGTCGTGCATCTTCCAGTTTTTCCGGTGTATCGCGAATCAACAAATTGTTGGTACGCTCATCTACCGAAACACTGCCTCTGCTCGACAACATTGTATTATTAGTAGAAGCCAGGATAGCGGCTATTTCTTTCGCCTTTGCATAGTTAATCTGGATCACCTCGGAAAAGAGTGGTGCCAGTTCATCTACCTGCTTTTGTGATTCGAATTCCTGTTTTTCACGTGCAGCGATCTCTTCACTCGGTGCAATTAGCATCACGTTGCCCTGCTTACGCTTGGCAAGCCCTTTTGTTTTCAAGATAAGATCCAGCGCCTGATCCCACGGAACACCTTGGAGGCGTAATGTGACACTACCCTGCACAGTATCGCTGGTCACCATGTTTATTCCTGTAAAATCCGCGATCAACTGTAGCACTGCACGTATTTCAATATCCTGAAAATTCAGTGAAAGACGTTCACCGGTATAGCCAAATTTATCTCGTTTAACCTCTTCCTTTTCCGCCGCGGTCAGTGGCGCAATTTCAAGGGTGAATGTATCGTTAGTCTGGTATGCCAGCTGTTCATAATCCCCTTCCGCTTTAACCACCAGTCTTGCATTGCGCTTCTCCATGAAGCTATCAATAATGGTGACAGGTGTGGCGAAATCAATCACATCGAGTCGACGGACAAACTCTTCTGGTAATGAGGCGTCCAGAAAATCGAGCACAACATTACCGCTCTCTTCTGTAATATTAACTGGTGTCGTCGAGTCAGACATCGTCACGATAATATGCGCCTCACCTTTTTTACCGCGTCTAAAATCGATATTTTTAATTGCATGCAGTTGCTCAACAGCTTTATGTACGGTCTCACCCTGTTCTTTTGACTTGTTACCATCAAGTGTGGGCGCAACAGTCTTTACTGCATCACTACCAAGAATAATGTAAAAATCTCCGCCGTCTATTCGTGTCTCATATGGCACCATTCTGACAAGGTTCAATATCACACGCGTGCGGCCTTTCGCTTCAACCGCATTAATACTCCGTGCGATGCCCATACCGACGGGTACCTTTTTGGCAACGTTGCTCGTCGTATTAGAAAAATCAAGCGCGATACGTGCAGGGTTATCAATCGTAAAGCTTAGTGGCTTAGCTACCTCTTCCACGCCTGATAGCGATAATTTAATCTGTACTCTATCGCCAGGCAAGGACACAAAATCGACTGCTTCCAGCACCTGCAATGCCCCCGTCTCGTCCACGGCATACGCGGGCATGGACCCGATCATTAATAATCCTAAAAAAGCCGCTCCAAGGGGTATTCGGCGCAACGTCTCCATCATGTCACCTTTATAACGACTTATACTCAGGGTCATCATCTTCCAACTCCAATCCATATCATTCATCATTGAGGGACAACTCCGCAGGACGATTTTTCCATCCACCAAGCCCATCGGAAACAATTTCAACCAGCACGATATTACTATCATCTATCCTGGAAATTTTCCCATGGTTTTGTCCAATGTAACTCCCGCCTTTTACTCTATATACAATTCCATCGGGTGCCTTGATCAATCCCCAGTTTACATTTGCATACTCTAACGTCCCCATCATCGTCAGTGTTTCGAGTGGGTAAGATTCAAGTGTCTCGCGTGAACGCTCACCGTCAGGAAAAATATCCCCATATGAACCCTTGGCAATTTTAGCGCGATCCGCTTTGGGGTTAATTGTTTCCCAGGTGATAAAGGGGTCTTTTAGTTCATCGAGAAAAGCACTGTAGGTATACTTCTCAAACGGCTTAAGCTCAGGGAGTGGCTCGACTTGACCTGGGTTTTCTGCCTTAACTTTAGCAACAAAACCCTTGAGATCACTGACACCACTACTGCTACAAGCTGATAGCATTAAAACAGTGCTCAGTGCAGCAATAACGCGATAATATCGTAATCGAGTCATGCTAGGCTCGCGACCTGGTGCCTGCGGTTCCCCTGCCTCTATATTGAATTGCATCTTCAACATGCTACTCTTCTTCCTCAATATAACGATAGGTTTTGGCTGTCGCTTCCATAATCAGTGTATCGTCACCATTTTTAACGCCGCTATTAGGGGTGATTTTAAAATCATGCAACGTCACGATTCTAGGAAGTTCTGCCAGGTCACTGACAAACGTGCCAAACTCATGATAGTTTCCAGAGACTCTTACCTTAATGGGTAGTTCTGCGTAAAATTCTGCCGGCACTTCGCTTTCTGGTTTAAACAGATCAAATTCAAGCCCGTTATTAAGCCCCGTTTTGGAAACATCCACCAACAATTCAGGAACCTCAGTCTTGCTCGGTAATTGCCTTAACATGGCACCAAAGGATAACTTCATCTCATCCATCTGTGCTTTGTACGCATTGAGATTGGCGGCTTTAGATTGCTTCACTTTAAACACATCCTTCAGCTCTTCTTCTTTTTTCTCTGCGACTGCAAGGGCAGCAATCTGATCCTGTGTGTCAAACCAATAACCAGCGCCCAATACCGCCACAGATATCAACAAAATAACAATCGCCTTAAGCGCAACGGGCCATTTTGAGACATCATTGGGATCAATCTTGCCCAGTTCAGAGAAATCAATTTTTAAGTCGATAGCCATTTTGTTCCCTATAATCCTTCATCCGAAATCTCTTCAACAGGCACCGTCTGGTTCACATACAGCGTAAAAGTGCTGGTACGGATTCGATCTTTAAAATTCGCTTCAATCACTTCCAGCTTCGGATCAGCAAGCCACGCAGACTCATCAAGATTGCGCATAAATGTCGATACCGTGGCATTTGACTGCGCTACACCCTTAATTTCTACGGTCGTGCCGCTCTGTGAAATACCGGTCAAATAAACCCCTTCTGGCACATTCCTCACAAACTCATCAAAAAGGTGCACAATTTCAGGCCGCCTTGTTTGCAACTGCTGGATCACATCCATACGTGTCAACAAATTCTGCTTCTCATCCTCAAGACTCTTAATTTCCTTAATCTTCTCTTCCACCAGTGCAATCTCTTTATTTAAAAACTCATTACGCGCAACTTGCGCATCGACTAAAGATGCCATATGCATATGGACATAGAGGATTATCGCGCCCATCATCACCACTGCACTGGCTGCAATTGATGCAAACTGTCGTTGTAATTCCTTTCGTTGCCGCTCTCGCCACGGCAATAAGTTAATGCGCGTCATCTAATCAAATCTCCTGATCGCCAACCCGCACGCTATCATCAAGGCTGGGGCATCGTTACTGATAGCATCAGGCTTTATTTTTGATGAAAAGGTCATATCCATAAAGGGGTTGGCAACTGACGTACTAATCCCAAGCTTATCTTCAATCATCTCGTCTATGCCTGCGATTGAAGCGCACCCTCCTGCCAGTACTATGTGATCCACGCTGCTGTGCTGACTGGATGAAAAGAAAAACTGTAACGATCGGCTCACCTGTTGTGCCAATCCCTCTTTAAA
>CALZIG010000231.1 GCA_945787585.1 uncultured Gammaproteobacteria bacterium
ATGCCGTGTGGAAAGGCGCTATTCGGAATGCAGTGCTCACCACTCTTTTCATTCTCTGGTTCACACAGATCGATGATTGTGATCACCTGTAGATAGTGCGCGGCATCGGCCGGGTCATTGCCGAGCACGACAATATTGCCATCCTGTAGATTACTGACAAAGGCGTAATGCGGAATCGCGGCATGGGTCTCGGTCGGCGCAGTAAAGGCGACCACATGATGGCCACGTCCGAGGCAGACCATCTTCGCCACTTCAGCACTATCGCCCGTGTTTCGCACTACCAGCATCGGTGCGCCGCCGGTCGGGCAGGCCTGTTTATCTTCGCCGCTCTCTTTATCGCCATCATAAGAGTACCAGTGAGTGTCGCCACCATAATGTGGGTAGCCGTAAGGGACATAGGTCTCAGCAACAAAGGTGTTGTGATGATTGATCGCCTGGCTGTTCGCTTCCATCTGAATGACAGCGCCATCCGCTGCCACGCCGACAAACACCTGCTCACGTGCATCACTCTCAGCGTTGACCACCGGCACCTTAACCACGCTGCTCTTTTCACCGTCGTGACTGACGATGACCACAGCACCCGTTTTACCCTCATTGATATGCATGGCAACTCGCCACGCTTGCGAAGCATTACTCATCCGCGACTCCTCTAAACTGGATAAACAAACTAAATAGATTAATGATTACGGCCGTTGAATAAAATGTTCGCGATAATGTTTTAGCTCATTGATCGAATCACGAATATCATCCATCGCCAGATGTGAAGACTCTTTACTAAACCCCTTATAAACCTCGGGCGACCAGCGGCGCGCCAGCTCTTTTAACGTGCTGACATCGAGATTACGATAATGGAAATAGGCCTCCAGCTCCGGCATCAGGCGATACATAAAACGACGATCCTGACAGATACTGTTACCACACATCGGTGATTGCCTTGCCGGCACATATTTCTGGATAAAATCGAGCGTCTCACGTGCCGCTTCGAGCGTGGTATATTTACTCTCTCGTACACGATCAATCAGACCAGAGCGTCCGTGCTGGCGTGTATTCCATTCATCCATGCCATTCAGAATCTCATCACTCTGGTGGATGGCATAGATCGGCCCTTCTTCAAGCACATTCAGTTCACTATCGGTAACGATTGTGGCGATCTCAATGATACAATCCTGCTCAGGGAGCAGACCGGTCATCTCCAGATCGAGCCAAACAAGGTTATTAGGGCTTTGTGGCATAGTGGTAAACTCTTCCCGAGGTAAATGACAAAATTAATCCAGTGATTTTAACGCGCATTGTACCAGAGTGTCATGTGCGTCGCGTCGCTGGATCGAATAACGAAACCAGGTACGGAAGCGGAGCTCAATGAATACATTCTCAGTGATATTTTTACTCATGGCAACACTCGCGCTTAGTGTGCAGATCTGGCTGGCCCAACGCCAGACCCGCTGCGTGGCGAGCAATCGAGACGCCGTGCCTGCGCCGTTCGACAGCAAGATCTCGCTGCAAGCCCATCAAAAGGCCGCCGATTACACCACCACCAATATCAGTCTGGAACGCACCGACCTGATTATTGCAACGCTGCTGCTGCTAGGCTGGACCCTCGGTGGCGGCCTCAACCTACTCGATAACGGCTGGAGCATACTGGAACTATCGCCCCTTATGACAGGGGTCGGCGTACTCATTAGCGCCTTTGTGATCGGCAGCCTGCTAGATCTGCCGATCTCCGCCTACAAAACGTTTGTGATTGAAGCACGCTTTGGATTTAACAAAATCACACCAAAACTTTTTATCATCGACACCCTCAAAACAACGGTCATAGCGCTGGCGTTTGGCATCCCGCTCGCGTGGGTCGTGCTGTGGCTGATGCAGCAGTCAGGCAGTCTGTGGTGGCTCTATGTATGGCTGGTGTGGATGGCCTTTATCTTTTTTATGATGTGGGCCTACCCCGCGTTTATTTCTCCGCTTTTCAATAAATTTCAGCGGCTGGAAGATCAGGCACTGAAACAACGCATCGAAACCCTGATGCAAAAAACCGGCTTCAGCAGCAACGGTATTTTTGTGATGGATGGCTCACGTCGCTCTGGCCACGGCAACGCCTATTTCACCGGACTGGGTACCAATAAACGGATTGTCTTTTACGACACGCTGATCGAATCGCTTTCACCCGAAGAGATTGAAGCGGTACTCGCCCACGAACTGGGGCATTTTAAACATGGCCACATCAAAAAACGGCTGCTCTCAACCGCGGCAATGAGCCTTGCCGCACTGGCCCTGCTCGGCTGGCTGAGCACGCAACAGTGGTTCTTCCACGGCCTCGGCATCGAGTCACCCTCAACCCACACAGCCCTGATGCTGTTTATTCTGGTGATGCCCGTCTTTACCTTTTTCATTGGACCGATCATGTCTCGTGTGTCACGTAAACACGAATTCGAGGCTGATGATTTCGCTGCCCAACATGCGGATGCTGAAGATCTCATCACTGCGCTGGTCAAAATGTACGAAGAGAATGCCGCAACATTGACGCCCGATCATCTCTATTCGGCATTTCATGATTCGCATCCACCCGCGCCCGTTAGAGTCGCGCACCTATCGAGAAAAGAAAGGTAACCACGTGTACCAGCGCTATTTGAATACTGTCGACCATCAGACACGATGATTAACTTTCCAGCGGAATACAATGGACTGGTGATCGCACGCTATAGCAATTTTTATGCGGTTGAAGACAGCAGCGGTACCATCACACAGTGTGTCAGCCGCAAAAAACTATTGCCGCTATGCGGTGATTATGTAACGTGGGAGGTCAGTGGTGACGGTGGTGTCATCACCGCTGTAATGCCTCGTCGTGGCGTGCTCACACGCCCTGATCGACGTGGCCGACCCAAAGAGACAGCGGCCAATATCGACCAGCTGATCATCGTCAACGCGATCCCCGACGTGGGTGAAGAAGAGGCCAACTATGCATTCAACACGGCGCTAACTGATCGTTATATCGTCGCTACCGAGTTACTAGGCGCAACGCCGCTTATTTTGCTCAACAAATGCGACCTCGCCTCAGCGGAGACCACAGCGCGTATGGAAGAGGCGCTACAAATATACCGTGACATTGGTTACACCACATTACTGACGAGCACCAAAGCACAGATTGGTATTGAGGCACTCAATGCCCAACTGCGCGACAAAACCAGCATCTTTGTGGGTGAGTCCGGCGCGGGAAAGTCATCATTGATTAATGCGATTATGCCGCAGCTGGCCATTCGTACCAGCGAGGTCTCTGCACACTCAGGGCTTGGCAAACACACCACAACGACAACCATGCTCTACCACTTGCCGCAAGGCGGTCACTTGATCGACTCCCCTGGAGTACGTGAGTTTGGGCTGTGGAAAGTTGATGCGAATCAACTCGCAGCAGGCTTTAAAGAGTTCGAGTCCTATCTGGGGAGCTGTAAATTTCGAAATTGCAGCCACCGACACAACGATGGTTGCGCCATAGAAAAGGCAGTAAAAGAAGGGAAAATCAGCTCAGTACGGATGAATAGTTACTACAATATCTATCACGATATTTTCAACAGTGACTAAGAGTGCAACATCCCAGACGCTGGGGGCTTCTCATGAATTTTGATCGATTTAAAGGAAGCGGCAAGTTCATCGCGATTGACCAGCACGTCAGCCAGGGTATAACGATCTAACACTGCAAGAAAATTACGACTCGCTTCTTTCAGCGCGCCCTTCAATGCGCACACTGGCGTTATTGGACAGGTACTGTTTTCACGATCAAAACACTCGACAATATTAAAGTTCTTTTCTGTGGAACGCACCACTGCACCCACATTGATATCTTCCGGGGCAAAAGCAAGTCGCATACCGCCACCTTTACCGCGTACCGTGTGTATAAAACCGTTATTGGAGAGATTATGAACCACTTTAACCAGGTGGTTACGAGAGATATCGTAGTTATCTGAAATCTCAGTAATGGTGGCCAATCCTTCGTCTTTCAAACCAAGATAGGTCAGCACGCGTAAGGAGTAATCTGTATAAAGAGTTAACTGCATTCAGGCACCTGTATCCTTGAGGCGGTTCGCGTCACCGAAATACCCCATCCTTGAAACATCTCTGTCGATAGTCGCCAGTATATCAAGATTGCCTATTCAGCGGCGTACTACACTGTCCAACTTTCACCATTCCTGCATCAAACTAATATAAAGACTAACATGAAAAATACAAAATCATGGTGATAAATATCACATTTAGACTTCACGCCGCCCCGAGAAGGCGTGCGTTAAAGTACCGCCATCGACATACTCAAGTTCGCCGCCAAACGGCACGCCATAGGCGATGCGGGTCGATTTGATGCCACGCGCACGCGCCAGTTCTGCAATATAATGCGAGGTTGCCTCCCCTTCTACCGTCGGGTTGGCTGCAAGGATCACCTCCTTAACCTCACCCTCATCAAGGCGCTGCGCCAGACGGTCCAGTCCAATATCATCCGGGCCAATCCCATCGATGGGCGAAAGATGCCCCATCAACACAAAATAGACCCCACGATAGGCAGCCGATTGCTCAACCGCATGCACATCGGCGGGCATCTCAACCACACAGAGCTGACTACGATCACGCCGTTGATTGGCACAGATGCGGCAGACATCATCTTCACTCAACGTACGACACGCCTGACAGTTGCCGACCCGGTCCGCAGCCACCAGCAGCGATTGCGCCAGCCGGCGAGCGCCGTCGCGATCACGCTCCAGCAGATAAAAGGTCATGCGCTGCGCCGACTTCGGTCCCACACCCGGCAAGCAACGTAACGCCTCTACCAACTGCCCAATCAGCGAATTATCATTCATGAGACAACGACGCCAGCGGATAAACAGCCATCAACGTGCCCCTCAAAATGGCAGTTTCATCCCCGGAGGCAGCGGCATGCCACTCGTCATGCTCGACATGCGTTCCTGACTCACTTTCTCAACCTTGCGCACTGCGTCATTCACGGCCGCGGCGATCAGATCTTCCAGCATATCCTTATCATCCTTTAACAGGCTGTCATCGATAGAGACACGACGCACATCGTGGCGTCCAGTCATCACCACACTCACCATATCGCCGCCCGCCTGCCCGGTCACTTCCAGATTCGCCAGCTCTTCCTGCGCCTTCTGCATATCCGCCTGCATCTGCTGCGCCTGTTTCATCAAATTGCCTAAACCGCCTTTCATAATTTTCCCTCGCTCTTAAATCATCTGTTACTAAAAAACAACGACCGTCTAACGCCCGCTAACTCAGTCAACAGGCACCACTGATTCTGTTATCACCTGCGCACCAAAGGCCTCTTGCAGCGATTGTACATTGGCATCCGCTTCGATTGCCGCTAACGCGGCCTGTTTACGCTCGCTCGCGACGCGCACTTCCTGCGATGCCGGCGTCTCCACTTCAGGCGCGCCTACCGCCATCACTAACTTTAACGTATTTTGCCCAAAATGTTGCTGTAATGCTGCTTCAAAGCGCTGTTCAAACTTGAGATTACGCAAATGGGCGTGGCCCGCATCCAGTAACAACATGATGGCGCTATCGGTGCGTTCAAGCAGTGAGGTGTTGACCGCCAGACTACGCACTGCGCCCCTGAGATTAAGTGCCGCAACGATGTCATTCCAATCATTGCTAGCGGCACTGGCCGACGCTGTCACAGGCTTATTGATGGCTGCACTTGCGCTTGACTGCGACGCGGGTACAACCTCCTTCGCGGAAGGAGCCGTCGGCACACGCGCCCCCCCGCCTGGATTCGATGGTAGCGGAGTTGCGGCACTTACTGGCCGAAATGCCAACATCCGCAGAAGTACCATCTCAAACCCGCTACGTGGCTCGGGTGCCAACGCAAGATCACGACGCCCTAACAATGCGATTTGATAAAAGAGCTGCGTATCTTCCGCGACCAGTTTTGTCGCCAACACGATGATCTCATCGCGATCAGCCACCTCATCATTGAGCGCCGTTGGCACGGCCTGCACCAATGCAATCTGATGCAATACGCTGATCATCGCCGCCAGCACAGCGCCGAAGTCCGGCGATTGCTGCGCCAGTGCATCGACCTCATGCAGTAGCGCTTCACCACTCTGATCCGCCAGACAGTTGAGCAGCGTCATCACATGATGCTGGTCAATCGCCCCTAACATCTCACGCACCTCAGCCTCATCCAACTTACCGGCCCCGTAAGCAATCGCCTGATCCAGCAGACTCAGGGCATCGCGCATGCTGCCATCCGCCGAGTACGC
>CALZIG010000232.1 GCA_945787585.1 uncultured Gammaproteobacteria bacterium
CAAGCCGTAGTTTGAAATTTTACTGAACTGCTTAAACGAAGCGCGTTTGCGCCAGCCTGCGAGGATCAGTAGAATGACGGTTAACGCCGCTATCTGTCCCAGTTCAATGCCGACATTAAAGGCGATGATGTTCATCAGCAGTTGATCTTCACTGAGTGGCAGCTGTTGTAGGCGGGTCGATAGCCCGAGGCCGTGAATCAATCCTAGCGCAACAATCATCAGTAACAGATTGGGTGGCTTTACCTGTAGATATTTTTTGAAGCCATCAAGGTTGGCAAAGGCAATGTAGCAGACGCTCAATGCAATCACCGCATCGATCAAAAAGTAATTGACCTGAATCCCGTTAAAGGTGGCGAAGATCAGCGTGGCACTATGGCCCAGCGTAAATGCTGTGATGTATTTTACGATCTCTTTGAAGCGGGTGAGAAAAAAGATAATGCCAAAGACGAACAGCAGATGGTCATAACCCGATAGCATGTGGGTGGCGCCAATCCACAGATAACGCATATTGCCGCCTTCGATGATCGACTGTTTTTCGGCTTCCGACATGCCGTGGCCAAACGCTGCACCGGCAGCGAGGGTTAGGATGATGGCAAGTAGCCAACGTGATTGTTGTATGAAAGATAACATTGTAGCCTCACAATAGATGTTCAGTGCAGGAAGCCCTGCGCCGAGTTAATTCGATGTTGATAGTAACGGTGAATTAAGTATGTCGCGGCGGGGCGCGTAGCTGTATTGTCGACTGTTGAAGATGCGCCGCTTTGGTCGTGGCGATAGCGGCGAAGAAACGGGTGTGAGTTGGTGGCTGTAGTGCTAGCCATGCGTACGAAGCGATAAGCGCATGGCCCGGTGTCTTGAGTTTGCCGTTGGGTGAGTGGCAGTCGTGGTCAAGCTCAACCACATTGAGGTTATCCTCTGGCTGCGCGGAGTCGATGACATCAGCATGATGTTGGGGAGTGTTGTGACTATTGGTGTGATGACCGAGCGTATGATGAGAATGGCTTTCAACCTGGTGCTGATGATCTGTTCCATCGTGGTCGTGATGATCCGCGAGATGGATATGTGCAGCAGACCACTGCATTGTGAGAAAGGCAGTGATGAGGACAAAGAGTAACGCGTGAGTGGATCGAATTTTAGTCACGTTGTTAGTTCACGTTGTTGAGGTAGAAAGTATATCGAAGCATTACTAATGCATGCCAGCACGGCGTGCACCTTCAAAGATATGTCCTGCGAGCATGCCAGAATGACTGGAATGAATCAATCAGAGCCCCTTAAGGAACGTCCTTTCATTTTGTATTAGACACTTCATGAGGCTTTATAAATTTATTTGAATGTCCGTCGTATTAAGGCGTACCATAATGATGACCCAGGCATGCTTCTTTGTGGCGCGGTGAGTTGATATGTAGTGCTTATATCTGAAGTGAGAACCTTGCAATAAAAAGTAGGTAGTTTACATGGATGAGATTGTACGCGGTATATCACTGGAGCAACGAGAGCGCCCGAGTGCGCTATCCCGGCGACGCTTTCTTGCAATGACCAGCGCTGGCATGGCCACTGTGATGTTTGGTGGTCTGGGTATGACTGCCTGCTCTTCCGATGAATCTCAGTTGCGTATTGGCGCCCATGTCTGGCCTGGTTACGAATTTATTTTTCTGGCACGTACCCTCGGTTATTACAATGAAGATCCGTTGCGACTGGTCGAGCTGCCATCTGCCACCACTTGTATACATGGACTATTTGCTGGCACGCTGGAAGGTGGCTTGCTTACGCTGGACGAAGTACTGACGGCGCGAGCTAATGGCCTGGATCTTGTTGTGGTCGCGGTGCTGGATACTTCAAACGGTGCCGACGTGCTAATGGCATTGCCGGAGATCAACACATTACAAGAGCTAAAGGGACGTCGCGTCGGTGTTGAGCGAAACGCGACGGGTGCTGTGATGTTGGACGCGGTGCTGAATGCCGCTGGGCTTAGCCCTAATGACATTGAGATTGTGTCGGCTACCAGCGATTTACATAAAGATTGCTATAACGACAAAAAAGTCGATGCAATTATTACTTTTGAGCCAGTAAAAACCCAGTTAGCGCAAGCAGGTGCTAAGGTCCTGTTCAGTAGTGCGCAAATCCCGGATCGCATCGTCGATGTGTTGGCAGTCAAGCGTCAGGTGTTGCAGGCCAGCCCAAAAACCGTGCGCTCACTGATTGCTGGCCACTTTCGCGCAGTCGATGAGTTTCGTAAATCACCAGACAGCATGGCGCAGCTGATGGTGCCTCGCGTGAAACTTACGCCGGAAGCATTGTTACAGGCCTATAGTGGTCTTGAATTGCCTGATATTGCCGAAAACTACCGCTGGCTCGATGGTAATTCACCTTTCCTGGAAGAGAGTGCTGGCGATTTGATCCGTATTATGGAGAAGGCCCAGTTATTGCCCCGCTCGATATCGAGCAGTGAGCTGGCTGATGCTCGCTTCCTGCCGGAACAAAGGTTGTGATGAATAACGGCTGGCGGCTAAGCATCGTGCTGCAATTGGTGCTGCTGACGGTGATGCTAGCAGCGATTGTGGTGATGCTTGTGGGAGGCTATTTTGTAGCGAAAAAAGAGCTGCTGAATAACACAAAGGTCACGGCACAGGGCGCGACCGCCCAATTGACCAACCTGGCCGGTCACCTGTTGGAGTCCAACCCTCAGATAGTAGCGGAAGCGACCGCGATGCTGGCGACTGATCCCTTGATCCGGCTGGCGGCCGTTATTACGCCTGACGAGCAAGTGCGCTACGCGACCAGCACGGCTGCGCAGGGACGATCCGTCAACGAATTGTATGGATATTCCAGGGCTTTATTTGATCGTGCGCAGCAGCAAGACAACATAATCATTGAGGCATCAGAAGATGGTTTGGGCTTTATTGCCGTGGCGAGTTACACCGCGGCAGTCGGCATCGACAGGATTCGCAGCCAGTCACGCGGTGTGATCTATCTTGCTTATGATCTCAATCCGGGGTTGTATCAGCTGCTGCTTCACACATTTGAAAAAATGCTGCCGGAAATTATGGCCTTGCTTGTCATGAGCCTGGTATTTAGTGTTTTCCTCAATAGATTCGTGACTGTTCCTTTAGGGAATATTGAAAAGGCAACGTTGGCGATTGAATCAGGTGATTATGATGTACGTCTCGACCCCCTTGGACCGCAAGAGATTCGGCTGCTAACACATCGCCTCAATCAGATGAGTGCCCAGTTGAAAAAGACGAAAGAGGCGTTAGACTTTCAGGTGGAGCGCATGCGTCTTGTGATTAAGGGGACCAACGATGGCATCTGGGACTGGAACATCCTGACCAAGGATGATTATCTTTCGCCGCGTTGGAAGGAGATAGTGGGCTATCGCGATGAAGAGCTGGAGAATGTGGAGTCCACCTTCGTTGATCTGATCTATCCGGATGATATGGCTTAAGTCTTTGAAGCAGTTCGCAGGCATCTGGAAGTGTCCGAGGCCTATTTTATCGAGTTTCGCCTGAACCACAAAGAGGGGGGGTATCGTTGGGTACTCTCGCGTGGTGAGGCGGTGCGTGACCCTGACGGTCGGCCGGTGCGCATGCTGGGCTCTATCACCGATATCACTGAGCGTAAGCTAGCAGAGGATAAACTTCGTCAGTTGGCCGCAGTGGTCGAAAGTACGGGGGAGGCCGTGATGGTGATCAATGCTGATAAGAATATCATTGCCATCAATCCCGCCTTTACAGTCATCACTGGCTACACTGAAGATGATGTGCTGGGCAATAATCCGCGCATTCTCAAGTCGGATAAACATGATAGCGATTTTTATAAGACGATGTGGACTGCGATTGAATCGACCGGCGCATGGCAGGGTGAAATCTGGGATCGACGCAAAAACGGTGAAGTGTTTGCTGCGTGGCAAACGATCAGTGTCGTTTACGATAGTGGCGGCAATATTGTTAACTATGTATCGGTGTTTTCCGATATCTCTGCGATCAAACGTTCACAGGCGCAGCTGGATCACCTGGCACACCATGATCCGCTGACTGATCTGCCCAACCGTCTACTGTTAAATGACCGCCTTGACCATGCAATACAGCGTGCGCAGCGTGAAGCACAGCAGGTGTCTGTCTTATTTCTTGACATTGATCGCTTCAAAAATATTAATGACAGTCTTGGTCATTCCGTTGGCGATGTCCTGTTACAGCAAGTAGCGCTACGGATTAAGTATTTGCTGCGCGAGGAAGACACGGTGGCACGCCTCGGTGGTGATGAGTTTGTTATTTTGATTGAAGATCTCAATGAGGCGCAGAATATAGCGCTATTGGCCCATAAAGTACTCAAGGTGTTCAACGAACCGTTTATGGTAAAAGGGCACGAGTTACATCTGACTGTCAGCACCGGTATCAGCCTCTTCCCGCAAGATGGGAAAGATGGCGCCACACTGGTTAAGCATGCGGACACAGCAATGTATCGTGCCAAAGGGGAGGGGCGGAACAATTATCAGTTCTACGCACCAGCGTTTACCACGGAGGTGCTCGAACGTTTGACGCTGGAAACCGCGCTAGGTCATGCGCTGGAAAGAAACGAACTGGTGCTGCATTACCAACCACAGTACTTGTTGAAGACAGGGCGCCTGGTCGGTGTCGAGGCACTCGTCCGCTGGCAGCACCCAGATTTGGGGTTGATTCCACCGATGACATTTATTCCGCTGGCGGAAGAGTCTGTTTTGATTGTACCTATTGGTGAATGGGTACTTCGCACCGCCTGTCAGCAAATGCAATGTTGGCTGGATGCCGGGTATTCGCTGGAACGGATGGCGGTTAATCTTTCAAGTATCCAGTTTCAGCGAGGTGATATTGTTGCAACTGTCGAGAGTGTACTGGAAGAGGTCGGGCTTAGTCCGCAGCGACTGGAACTTGAAATCACTGAAGGTCTGGTGATGCAGGAGACGGAAGGGACAATTGATCTGCTGAATAAACTCAAGGCGATTGGTGTAACGATGGCGATTGATGATTTCGGCACCGGTTATTCTTCATTAGCTTATCTAAAGCAACTGCCGGTAGAGAAGTTGAAGATTGACAGGTCTTTTGTGCTCGACATTCTGGATGACCCCAACGATGAAGCCATTACCCGAGCCGTGATTGCGCTGGGGAAAAGTCTTCAATTGGAAGTGATTGCCGAAGGCGTAGAAACCGAAGCGCAACAAGATCTTCTCAAGTCGCTGGGTTGTCATGAGGGGCAGGGGTATCTTTATAGTCAGCCATTACCCGCAGAGGAATTTGTAAATCTGCTGCAGGTTGCGTAGGCCGCTCGCTGACGAAAAATAACAGAGATGTTGTGGCTGTTAACCGCGTGCCTGACACAGTAACTCGCCTTCCAGCACTTCTATTTCTGGATACCATTGCCACCCGCATGGCGTTTAAGCCAGCCCGCGATGCGTTTACTCAGGGTGTGTTCATGGCCGCGGAATGAATGGTTGGCACCGACGATCTGGAATTTACGATAGGTGATAAATCCCCCCTCCTTGCTGAATGCCCCTTTGGCGGTGGCGGAACGATTGAAGCCGGTGAGCTGCTTGGTTCTGGTTGCCCTTAGGCCACCGCGGCGTGCCGCCTGTGCGCGTTTATCTGCATATTGGGTGACACTGGCGAAGTCGTTACTGCCGTAGACATCGAGCATCGGCAGGTTGAATTTTTCGATGGATTTAAGCAGGTCCATCCACGCTTCACCGTCCTGGTAGGTTGGCATGCTGATGCCGACAAAGGCGGCCACGCCGTTATCCTCATTACTGGTGAGGAATGCTGCGCCCATTGCCGCGCCGAGGCCGTGGCCGAGCAGCACAATATTGCTGTTGCCGAGGTCACGAAAATGTTTGATCGCGGCGCGAATACGCGCTGACACACTGGTGAGCGTGCCCGCATAATTGGAGACTTGGCCATCTTTTTCGATGACGGGCAGTTGAATCGACAGTGTCGCCCAGCCGTGTTGGGGCAGGGATTGCCGCAGCGGCGCGATCACATCGGGCCAGTCGGGGTGTGTCCCCATGTCGTGCAGCAGAATGACACCGCCCTGTAATGTGCCAGTGGAATCATCGCGGTAGAGCGTTATGAATTTTTCGTCAGGAGTGTTTAACCAGTTGATTTCATTTGAATCTGCGGATTTCGTCAGTATCTCCGACCAGGCCGCTTCCTGCGTTCCGGGCGCCGTTTCTGCGAGGGTGAGGCCGCTGGAGCAGAGTGTGGTGAGTGCAAATAACGCGATAACGGCGGCGCAGCTACGCTGACACCGCTGCTTTGAGGTGTGGTGGGCTCTCTCGCTTATGTGTGCTAAATAGGCCATATCACTGAAATATATCGGTCACATCGTGCAAAACAGCACGATTAATCTTTGTGAAGCGTGAAAACAGACGCGTTTTCGGGTACAGTTGCGGGTTCGTTTTTTGAGCTCAACGCATTGGGGATTGGCCCAGTGGAATACAAAAAGAGGAACACCATGAAAGATTTCCTGATCGCTCCATCTATCCTTTCTGCGGACTTTGCGCGCCTGGGTGAGGAGGTGGACAATGTGCTGGCCTCTGGCGCAGACGTCGTTCACTTTGATGTGATGGACAACCACTATGTGCCAAACCTGACCATCGGCCCATTGGTCTGTGAGGCGCTGCGTAAACATGGTGTGACCGCTGAGATCGATGTGCATCTGATGGTAAAACCGGTCGATCGTATCATCCCTGATTTTGCAGCCGCGGGCGCCAGCTACATCACCTTCCATCCAGAGGGTAGTGAGCATATCGACCGTTCGCTTCAGTTGATCCGCGCGGAAGGGTGTAAGTCTGGTCTGGTATTTAACCCCGCCACGTCGCTCGACTGCCTGAAATATGTGATGGACAAGGTCGACATGATCCTGCTGATGTCGGTTAACCCGGGCTTTGGCGGACAGAGCTTTATTCCTGCGACCCTCGATAAACTGCGCGAGGCGCGCAAACTGATCGACGATAGCGGTTATGACATTCGTCTTGAGATCGATGGCGGTGTTAAGGTCGATAACATTCGCGAGATCGCGGCGGCAGGTGCGGATACCTTTGTCGCCGGTTCAGCGGTCTTTGGTGCTGCCAATACCTCCGATGCCAACCATTACAACAGCGTGATTGCAGCAATGCGCGAAGAGTTGTCAAAGGCGCGTTAAACATGGGTTTGAGTCGTAAACCGAAGCTGGTGCTGATCGACCTCGACGGCACCCTGGTCGATAGCGTGCCCGATCTGGCTTATTGTCTGGATGAAATGATGACGGCGTTAGGGCTTACTCCGTGGGGCATCGACAAAGCGCGTGGTTGGGTCGGTAATGGAGTGGACCGGCTGGTGAAGCGCGCCCTCACCGACACCCTGTGGGAAGATCCGGCGGAGGCGCTGTTTGCCCAAGCGCAGCCGATCTTTATGGCGCTCTATGCCGACAATACCAGCGGCCGTAGCGGCCTCTATGATGGTGTGGTGGAAGGGCTGGAATATCTGAAGCTGGCCGGTTTTAGGATCGGTTGTGTGACCAATAAGGCTGAGGCCTTTACCGTACCGCTGCTTAAAGACATGGGTATTCATGATTACTTTGAGATCATCGTCAGTGGCGATACCACAGCAAAGAAAAAGCCAGATCCGATGCCACTGCTTTATGCGGCTGACAAAACAGGTGTGGCACCTGAGGACTGTTTGATGATCGGTGATTCGATGCACGATGTCGAAGCGGCACGTCGCGCAAACTTTCAGGTGGTGAGTGTGCCGTATGGTTATAATCACGGCGTCGACATTCGTGAAGCGAAGCCCGATGCGGTGATTGAGTCGCTGGTGGAATTGAAGACACTATTGGATTAATTGAATTATCAGAATGAATAACTTTTTAATGACTTGTGTAAACCTGCTTCCCTCCCCCTTAAAAGGGGGAAGGGGTTTGTTGCCACGACGTATTGAGAACCTAGCAGAATTAATAATTCAGGATTAAATTGATGAAGTTTGAAACACTAATCGAGATGATGCCGAAGTGCTGTGGCACACGATGGCGTGGTTAATAATCGCGTGAACGTGGCCCAATTCTTTTGATATTTATTTCGATTAGTGATGCAGATGAAACATGAAAAATTTGAACGACTGAGTGCTGACGGATACTCCCGTATTCCGGTAATGCGCGAAGTGCTGGCCGATCTTGATACCCCGCTCAGCACCTACCTTAAACTGGCCAATGCCCCTTACACCTATCTGTTTGAATCGGTGCAGGGGGGCGAGACCTGGGGGCGTTATTCGATCATCGGGCTGCCCGCGCGCACCTTGATTCGTGTCTTTGACAAAGAGATCTGCGTTGAGCACGACGGCCGTGAGATCGAAAGGCATCAGGTTGCCGATCCGCTGGCGTGGATCGAAGATTATCAGCAGCAGTACCACGTACCAGAGCTTGACGGGATGCCGCGTTTTACCGGCGGGCTGGTAGGCTACTTCGGTTACGATACGATTCGCTACATCGAACCAAGGCTAGCCGACTGCCCCAACCCCGATGAACTGGGAACGCCGGATATTTTGTTGATGGTCTCCGACGAGGTGGTGGTGTTCGATAACCTCGGCGGTAAGCTTTATATGATTGTGCACGCCGACCCCTCACAGGCGGATGCACTGGCGCAGGCCGAGCAACGGCTCGATGAATTGCAGGGCCAGTTGGCACGTGAGATTCCGCGTAAAAATATCTATAGTCGTGATCCCTCAATGAGTGAATCAGACTTTGTCTCCGGTTTTACCCAGCAAGGGTTTGAGTCCGCAGTCGAACGCGCCAAGGAGTACATCGTTGAAGGCGATGTGATGCAGGTGGTGCTGTCGCAACGGCTGTCGGTACCGTACCACGCCGAGCCGCTCGATCTCTATCGCGTGTTGCGCAGCCTCAACCCGTCGCCTTATATGTATTTTCTCAACCTCGGTGGATTTCAGATTGTCGGGTCATCGCCGGAGATTCTGACCCACCTTGAAGGCGGCGTGGTGACGGTGCGTCCCATTGCGGGCACGCGTCCGCGCGGTGAAACAGCCGAAGCGGACCGCGCACTGGAAGCCGATCTGCTGGCCGACCCAAAAGAGCTGGCGGAACATCTGATGCTGATCGACCTTGGGCGTAACGATGTCGGCCGTGTGGCCGAGACCGGTAGCGTTGAACTGACCGAGAAGATGCTGATCGAACGTTATTCGCATGTGATGCATATCGTCTCTAACGTGAAGGGTAAGTTGAAAGGCGATATGTCGGCGCTTGATGCGCTACGCGCCACCTTCCCCGCCGGCACCGTCAGCGGCGCGCCGAAGATTCGTGCGATGGAGATTATCGATGAGCTGGAGCCGGTCAAACGCGGCATCTACTCCGGTGCCGTCGGTTATCTCGGCTGGAACGGTAATATGGATACCGCGATTGCGATTCGTACTGCGGTGATCAAAGATAACAAACTCTATATTCAGGCAGGCGCGGGGATTGTGGCTGATTCGGTGCCGCGCAATGAGTGGGATGAAACGATGAACAAGGGGCGTGCGATGTTCCGTGCGGTGGCCATGGTAAGCGGTAAAGATGTGAGTGGTGATGGAGATAGCTCATGTTGATGATGATCGATAACTACGATTCGTTTACCTATAATCTGGTGCAGTATTTTGGCGAACTGGGTGAGCAGGTCGAGGTGCATCGCAATGATCAGATCACCCTTGCGCAGATTGAAGCGCTGCAGCCTGCGCGCATCGTGATTTCACCGGGGCCCTGTACGCCGAATGAGGCGGGGGTGTCGCTTGAAGTGATTAAGCACTTTGCCGGTAAGTTACCGCTGCTCGGTGTCTGCCTTGGGCATCAAAGTATCGGTCAGGCCTTTGGTGCAAAGGTAGTGCACGCGAAGACCATCATGCATGGCAAAACCTCACTGGTGCATCATCACGATGTCGGGGTCTTTAAAGGGTTGAAGAACCCACTGGAGGCCACCCGTTACCATTCGTTGGTACTGGCGGCCGACAGCCTGCCGGACTGCCTCGAAGTCACCGCGTGGACCGAAGACGAAAAGGGTGAGCTGGATGAGATTATGGGGCTACGTCATAAAACATTGGCGATCGAGGGGGTGCAGTTTCACCCAGAATCGATCCTCACCGAATGTGGTCACGAAATGTTGAAGAACTTTTTAGAGACGTCTATTTAGTATACGAAGCAAAAGTAGCCTGAGTTGAGCTTTCAGCGAAACCCGGGGTAGTGGCACAGGCTCAACCCAGGCTACGCAAGTAGACAATGTAATCGGAGGGACGAAGATGGATATGCAAGCCGCAATTCGAGCAGTAACCGAACGCCGTGATCTTTCAGTCGATGAAATGAGTGACGTGATGCACACCATCATGACCGGTAAGGCGACGCAGGCGCAGATCGGCGGTTTTCTGATTGGCCTACGAATGAAGGGTGAAACGGTCGATGAGA
>CALZIG010000233.1 GCA_945787585.1 uncultured Gammaproteobacteria bacterium
CAGCTTAAGGTCAAATTTAGATTTATTGCTATAGAAAGGTGCTATAGCGATAATCTGATGATTATTTCGAAGGGTTATAATCAGTGGTTTATATACAGTGACGCCTTCAACTGTCGCTAATCTTGACTGTATTACGTAAGGGTCTTGATGGATATTTTTTTCTCGGACCTGCGTCGCAATAAAATCCTGCCATTTTGGTGTGATTTGTTCGATCTCTTTTGTTGAACGCAATATCTCTACAGTGAATTCGTGTGTTGGGATATGTGCCATTGGTGCCTGAGTGTTTATCATTATTGTAAGGTTAAGACCAGTTTAGTCAGCGGCCAATAATAGCATGTCTTGAGAGGGTAATTACTTAACTCATCGGGCATCGTATTGATTAAAAAGTGGGATATCGCGGTATAATCAATTAGGGGTCGTTGCCCCGGATTTGGTGAGATTATATATTGCAGTAGTTATTTAAATGGGCAGGTATCTTATGATCGTTTGTTCATGTGTTGCGAAGCGTGGCAGTACATATCATATTGTGAATCCGAATAATCAGTTTTAACTGGTTTGCAGTAGATTTAATTAAGTTTAATCACCAGAGGTAATTCCCCTATATTCATCATGAGAATAATGGGTTACGATTGTTCAGAGGCAGGGATATCTCCTCACTGTCGTTGACTGTAGATAAAGGGTAGTGAGTTTAATTGTTGTCCCACTATATTTAAAGCTTTATGAGTGAGTCGACGATAGAATGATGGGGAATGTTTGTGACTTTATCCAGTTTTGGGGCCACGTTGCTGTGTCATAAAGTAATGTTTATCCGAGGTGAAATCAATTTTGAGTCATTTTAGTTATTTAAAGATGGGTATTGTGATGTCCACTTCTGGCTGTGATCATGCGACCATGTTAATTATAAAACAGAAAAAATAAGGCGGAAGCATTGTTAAACCAGCTGAAACTTCTTTTTGTGAAGTTACCCAGATTCATTATCAAAAACAAAGATGTTCTTCTGGCGCGTTATATTTTTAGAAAGGGTGAGGCAATTGGGGCTGCACCCTATGAAATAAGACTCCATGACAAGTTTTGGGAGCGCTATTTAGGGATCAATACCGAGGCAATCGTTGATATCGGTATGCCACAGGACGGCTTTCGTTATGAAGCAACGCCGTACCTGTTGTTGCATGACATCATGAAACATCTCGCTTTAGATGCTCGAGATGTCTTTGTCGATCTGGGATGTGGTAAAGGGCGAACACTCAGCGTCGCTGCGCGAACAGACGTTGGGCGCGTGATTGGGCTTGAATATAACAGCAGTTTTTTACCCATTGCGCGTTTAAATGCTCAGAAATTGCGCGGGCGGAAGGCTGACATCGAGCTTCGTGAAGGGTTGGCTCAGGCGTATGATTTTGACGATGTAACCGTCGTGTTTATGTTCAACCCCTTTGGGGAAATTACAGTGTTAGAAGTACTTGCGGCGATTCGCTGCTCGCTGGATAAGAATCCTCGTGCTTTTCGACTGGTGTATGTCACACCAGTGCACGATAAAGTACTTGCATCGGTCGGTTGGCTAGAAAAATATGATACATGGAATGTTGAACAATATCCGGGATTTCATGTATTTGAGGGGATGTCACAGGCCGTGACATTCTGGCGGTCTAGTAACTCACCGCACTAATTAATGTTATTTGTTGTCCAACAGGGTCTGAACTTAAACAGGCTGAAATCAATGCTAATATAAAAATGTGAATGGTGATTGTGTGACTACTCTTTCGACCTGTTACCAGCGCTTTGAACTCAATGCGCAACGTAATCCTGATAAGACGGCCTTGATCTGGGAGGATCGCCAGCTTACCTATGGTGAGCTTAATGCTCAGGCAAACCAGCTCGCCAATGCGCTTATCACACAGGAGGTCACGCCGGGTTCACTGGTTGGGTTATGTGTTTCGCGCTCATTTGATACAGTGATCGGTATTTTGGGTATTTTAAAGGCAGGCGCTGCCTATGTGCCGGTTGACCCGAATTACCCCGCTTCCCGTATTGCCTACACCCTGAATGATGCCAAACCTGCTGTACTGGTAACGCAGCAGACGCTGGTCGAAAATTTACCCGCCTGTTCGGCTAAAATTTTATTGATTGATGCGATGGAGAAGGGTTCATCGACAGTAGAAAATCCTGCTGTAGCGGTGACTGACGAGCACCTTGCCTATGTCATCTATACCTCGGGCTCTACCGGGGCACCCAAAGGAGTGCAGGTAACTCATAAAAATGTATCCCGGCTTTTTGATTCCACTAACCACTGGTTTGATTTTGGTGTGGATGATGTCTGGACCCTGTTTCACTCATATGCCTTTGATTTTTCTGTGTGGGAGATTTGGGGCGCGCTGAGCTACGGTGGCAGCCTGGTGATTGTGTCAGCGGAAACAGCACGCACCCCGGAATTGTTTTATACCCTGCTGATATCGCAAGGGGTCACCGTCCTGAATCAAACCCCCTCAGCATTCCAGCAGCTACAGCTGGTGGATGAAGAGCGACACACAGCAGATACACTGGCGTTACGTTATGTGATCTTCGGCGGTGAAGCGCTCAACCTGGCCGCTTTAAAATCGTGGATTTCACGCCACGGTGACAGTTCTCCGCAGTTAATCAATATGTACGGGATTACCGAAACAACCGTGCACGTGACGTATCGTCCCATTTCTCGTGATGATGTGGATCACCCGAAGGGGAGTCTGATTGGCCGGGCCATTCCAGACCTGAAACTCTATCTTTTTGATGACGCGATGAAGCCTGTTATCGATGGGCAGAAAGGGGAGCTGTATGTTGCCGGCGATGGTCTATCGAAGGGCTATTTGAATCGGCCTGACTTGACCGCAGAACGTTTTATTAACCACACGTTAGAAAACGGCACTGTCATCCGACTGTATCGTACTGGCGATTTAGCGCGCCGCCTCTCCAATAATGAACTGGAATACCTAGGGCGAATTGACGACCAGGTGCAATTGCGCGGCTTTAGAATAGAACTTGGTGAGATCGAATCGCTTCTCATTGCGTACCCCGAGGTTAAGCAGGTTGCATTGAATGTCATTGAATTGGGTGTGGGTGACCAGCGCCTGGTGGCGTATGTGGTTAAAAAGTCTGACAGCCTACAGGTCGATGCACTACGTGATTATGTCGCCAATGGTCTGCCTGTCCATATGGTTCCACAGCATTTTGTCTTTGTTGCGGAGATTCCTTTAACGGCGAATGGCAAGGTGGATAAAAAGGCGCTACCCCATCCTCGGTACGCGGACCTGTTCGAAGATCGTGATTATGTTGCACCGACAGGCGATACAGAAACCAGGATCGCAGCGATATGGCAGGCCCTTTTGGGTGTAGAGAGAGTAGGTGTGAACGCTAATTTTTTTCATGCCGGTGGCCACTCCCTGCTGGCCGCGCAGATGGTCGCCCGGTTGCGGCGTGAGTTCGGTGTGCAGCTTTCTATTACTGCACTCTTTAACTCCCCCACCATTGCTGAACTTGCGAAATATATCTCGTCATCGGCAGTAACGGATGTGGCCGTGACACAACCAGTGCTACACAAAAAAGAACATGCTGGCGATATCCCGCTTTCATTTATGCAGAGTCGCATCTGGTTTTTTGAGCAAATGGAGCAGGTGGGCGCACTCTATAACATCCCTTATGCATTTAAGATCGATGGTGATTTTGATCCCGAGCTCTTTAAACAAGCGATGGCGGTAATCGTTAAGCGCCACGCTTCAATGCGTACCACGTTTTCAGTGAAAGGGGGCGCGCCGACACAGGTGATAGCGGGTCAGGTCGACTTGCCGGTATTCATGCATGACTTGAGTCAGGCGTCAGATCCGCAGGCGGAAATAGATAAGTTGATCACAAATGAGGCGCACACTCTGTTCGATATCGAACAGGGACCGTTGTGGCGCTGCAATATTATCAAACTGGCACCATCAAAATATGTGATGACGTTTGTGATCCATCACATCGTGTTTGACGGCTGGTCAGTGCGTCTGCTGGCAAGCGAGCTCGAGCAGGTATATGGTGCGATGGTGAGTGGCGTTGAACCGCAATTACCTCAGCTCTCAGCCGATTACGCTGACTATACTGCCTGGCAAAGTACTTATATGGCCGATGATCGTCTTCAGGCGGAGATTGATTACTGGCTGCCTCGGTTAAAGCAGATGCCGCCGGTACTGGAGTTACCAACTGATTTCCCACGCTCGTCCGTGCAGCAATTTAATGGCAGTTCTGTGACCCTGAAGATACCGTCTGCGCTACATCAGCGACTTAATATCATTGCGCAACAGGAGCGTTCCAGTCTATTTATGCTGCTGTTGGCGGCCTATCAATTACTGCTCCACCGCTACTCATCACAGGAGAATTTTGTGGTCGGTACTGCGGTCGCGAACCGCGAGCCGCTCGAGACCGAAGCGATGCTCGGACTGTTTATGAACTCACTCCCTTTATGTTGTGATCTATCAGGCGATGTTTCACTGAGAGAGTTGATCGCCCGCGTGCGTAAGACGACCATTGCAGATTTTGCGCATCAGGGATTGCCATTCGATAAATTGGTTGAGGCGCTCAATCCAGAGCGTGATTTACGTTATGCACCGGTTTTTCAGGTGATGTTTATTTTTGATGCGCTTGAGCATGAATCGGTGATGAATCTTCCCGGCATGCGGACGATACAGCTGGACACTCATAGTGGTACTTCAAAATATGACATGACCCTTTATATGTGGGAGCGTCCCTCTGGACTGGAGGCGGTACTTGAATATTGCACCGACCTTTTCTCGCAAGCGCGTATGGAAAGTATGCTGGCGCACTATCTAAAAGTGCTGGAGGTCATGGTTGAAGATCTCAATACGCCGGTAGCGAGTGTGCCGATTTTACCGAGAGAAGAGCAACAGGCCATATTAAAAATAGCCACGGGTACTGCCACTGCATACCCTGAAAATCGATGTGTATTTCAGCTGTTTGAACAACAAGTAGTGTCTACACCGGATACATCCGCGCTGGCATTTCACAATGACAGCCTCAGTTATCATGAGTTGAATGCTCGCGCAAATCAGCTGGCGCACTATCTGGTAAAACATGGCGTGGGTGTAGATGATCTGGTCGGTGTGATGTTGGATCGTTCCTTTGATATGGTGATCGCGCTATTGGCAACGTGGAAAACAGGCGCGGCCTATGTGCCACTGGATCCCACTTATCCCAAAGATCGTTTGGTTTATATGGCCGATGACGCAGAGCTGGCGTTGGTAGTTACCCAGTCTGATTACGCAAATTATCTGCCCGGTGAAAAGTTGTTGCAGGTTGATCTTGAGCGAAGTCGAATCGATGTCGAGAGCGATAATAATCTTGAAATCCCGTGCGCGTCATCGAGTCTGGCTTATGTGATATATACTTCGGGCTCGACCGGGCGTCCCAAAGGGGTGATGGTCGAACACCGTAATGTGGTGAATTTCTTCGCAGGCATGGATGAGCGCATTGCGCATGATTCCCCGGGTGTGTGGTTGGCTGTGACCAGTATATCGTTTGATATCTCCGTGCTTGAGATTTTCTGGAGTCTCTGTCGAGGGTTTAAACTGGTGCTCTACGCCGGTGATGACCTGAAGGCTGGGGAAGTGGCGACACGATACCCCGCTCAGCCGATTGCCTTTAGTCTTTTTTACTGGAATTTTGTAAAAGACGAGGCATCTCGCGAGGCAGATAAGTATAAGTTACTGCTCGAAAGCGCTAAATACGCCGACAAAAATGGCTTCGAAGCGCTATGGACACCTGAGCGACATTTCGGTGCCTTTGGCGGACTGTACCCTAACCCCTCAGTCATCGGTGCCGCACTGGCGGCCACTACGCAAAACATCGGTATTCGTGCGGGCAGTTGTGTGGTGCCACTGCATAGCCCTATTCGCATCGCAGAAGAGTGGTCGGTGGTGGATAACCTTTCCAATGGCCGTGCGGGGCTTTCGATTGCGCCCGGCTGGCAGCCGAATGATTTTGTGATCAAGCCTGAGAATCATGCGCGCGCAAAAGAGATCATGTTTGATTCCGTTGAGACTATCCAGCAATTATGGAAAGGTGAGGCTGTCACGTTTGCGGGGCCGAAAGGCGATGTTGAAGTCCGCACCTACCCTAGACCTATTCAGGAAAAGTTACCAATTTGGGTAACGGTTGCGGTGAATCCTGACACCTTCCGACAGGCTGGATCAATTGGTGCACATGTGCTGACGCACCTGCTCGGACAGGATATTGAAAAGGTGGCAGAGAATATTCGGCTCTATCGTAGCGCCTGGAAAGAGGCCGGTCATGCAGGTGATGGGCAAGTCACATTAATGCTACACACCTTCATCGGCGATGATGAGGCGCAGGTGCGTGATGTTGCACAGCAGCCGATGATGGACTATCTGGAAAGTGCAGTTTCTCTGGTGAAAGCGGCCGCGTGGCATAGCCCGGCGTGGAAGCAGGTATCCGAGGGTACAGAGCAGACCATGGATGAGTTTTTTAATAATATTTCTGATGAGGATAGAGATAGCCTGCTGGCCTTCGCGTTTGATCGCTATTATAACCACAGCGGGCTCTTTGGGAATGTTGAACGATGCGTTGAACGTGCAGATCAACTCAAGGAAATAGGGGTGGATGAGATCGGTTGTCTGATCGATTTTGGCATCGAGACCGAAAAAGTACTGGCCCACCTCCATTATCTAAGCCAGGTGAAGGAGGCGGCTAACCCGCCGCAGTCTGATGGGGCGGATAAGGATTATTCCATCGCTGCACTTATCGAGCGACACAACGTCACGCATTTTCAATGTACGCCAACGATGGCCAATATGCTGGCATCAGACCAGCAGATGCATCACGCACTGGGATGCTTGTCTCATATGATGGTGGGCGGTGAAGCCTTTTCGAGTCAGTTGGCAGTAAAGCTGCGTTCATTGGTGAAAGGTCAAGTGACGAATATGTACGGGCCGACTGAGACGACGATCTGGTCAACCACGTATCATTTACATGAGGCAGACGCAGATATTCCATTGGGCTCCCCGATTGCGAATACACAGACCTATGTGCTGGATAACAATATGCAACTTCAGCCGCTGGGTGTGCCGGGTGAACTGGTAATTGCCGGTGACGGCGTGGTACGGGGTTATCTGAATCGCCCCGAGCTCACTGCTGAAAAGTTTGTAAAAAACAGTGTGAGTGGTGATTTAAATGACCGTATGTATCGAACGGGCGACCTGGTCTGCATGGGTCGTGATGGGCGGCTGGAGTTCATGGGGCGCATCGACCATCAGGTCAAGCTACATGGCTATCGGATTGAGCTGGGTGAGATCGAGAAGCTTCTGTTAGAGAATACCGAAGTGAATGACGCGCTTGTGCTACTGCGAGAAGATGAGCCCGGGAATAAAAAGCTTGTTGCGTATGTGGTGCCAGACACAGGCACTGACATCAATATCAATGCGCTACGCAACTATCTGGGACAACATTTACCTGAATTTATGGTGCCCGTAAATTACGTCGTGCTAGCGGGATTGCCATTATTACCGAATGGAAAAATTAATCGTAAAAAACTCCCAGTGCCGGAGCAAGGGAATATTGATACTCAGGCAGAATATGTCGCACCTGCTAGCGAAGTTGAGATTCAGGTCGCTACTATTTTACAGGCGTTACTGGGGCTCAAGCAGGTGGGGTTGTACGATAATTTCTTCGAGATTGGCGGGCATTCGTTGATCGCGGTGCAGTTGATTACACGCATCCGACAGGACTTTGCGATTGATATTCCACTTCAAGCGATCTTTCTTTCGCCTCGATTGGTCGATTTTTCCAGCAAGATTGAACAGATGATGCTGGAGAATGTAAACGAAGATGAGTTGCTTGCGCTATTGGGTGAGCTTGAAGACGAATGATAAAGAATATTATCCTCACTTTTGCATGTTGCTTGTGATAATCGCTGTCGTTGTATTCGGTTTAAATCCTGTATTTAACTGATGATTATGATGATGGTATTAAGCTAAAAAAGTATTCAATAAAAAAATTAATAGCATATGACAGACCTTAAAAAACGGCTAGAAGGGCTTACTCCTGAAAAGCGAGCTTTATTAATCAAGAAGCTTGCGCAGAAGCAGGCGGCTGAAAAGATTGACATCGCATCTGATAAAATCACGGCGAACCCTGCCCAGCGTTATGATCCTTTTCCGTTGACTGAACTTCAGCAGGCGTACTGGATTGGACGCAGTGGCGCATTTGAGATGGGTAAAGTCGCGGGCTATGCTTATCATGAAATTGAAGATGAACTTGACTATGCGCGTTTAAATGAGGCGTTTTGTAAGCTTATAGTGCGGCATGAAATGATGCGGGTTGTGATCAGTCGCGATGGTGATCAGCGGATTTTAGAGGAGACACCCGACTATAAAATAGATTATGTCGACCTTACGCAGCACGATGAAGGTGCGCGCGAGAAGAAGTTGGCGGAGCTGCGATACAATATTTCACATCAGGTGCTACCTTCAGACCAGTGGCCACTGTTTACCATTACTGCGGCACAATTGAGAGATGGACTGTTACGGCTGCATATCGGTTTCGATGCGCTGATTGTAGATGGCTGGAGTTTGACGGTGATTTTCACCGAATGGGCGCAGCTTTATCATCGTCCTGATGAGCCATTGCCCCCGCTTAATCTGACATTTAGAGATTATGTATTTGCTGAGCGCGCGTTAAAAAAATCAAGTAAATTTAAAGCAGATGCCGATTACTGGAAGCAACGCATTGATCGCATGTCTGCAGCACCAGATCTGCCGCTTGCCAAAACACCTCAGGAAGTTGACGAGGGACGCTTTACCCGGCTAGGCCTTAAACTGGGCGCAACTAGCTGGAACAGTATTAAACAGCACTGCAATCAAAGTGGTGTCACCCCCATTGTGGTTTTGCTAACGGCATACGCTTATGTGATTGCGATGTGGAGTCAAAGTCGAAATTTCTGTCTGAATATCCCTCAGTTTAATCGTTTTCCACTCGACCCTCAGGTCAACAACATTGTCGGTGAGGCCGCTTCATTTAGCCTGCTGGATATCGATATTGGTGACAAGGCCCATTTTCTCGATGAGGCGAAAGTGGTGCAGCAGCAGTTATGGAATGACCTGGATCATAACTATTTTACTGGCGTAGATATTTTGAGAGAGCTTTCAACGCAGGGTAAGAGTGGTTCTGAGAGTCTGAAACCGGTGGTGTTTACCGGTGCACCACAGGCCCCCGATGGCACGAGTGCGTATACCGTTAATGCGGCAAGATTGATTGGTAATGTCACTTTTGCCGTTAATCAGACGCCGCAGGTCTGGCTTGATAATCATATTTATGAATATAAGGGTGTCTTAGGTGTTGACTGGGACTATGTCAGCGAGCTTTTCCCGGATGGGCTGCAGGAGGATATGGGACATGCCTATATTCAGCTACTGGAGTGGCTAGCCGCTGATCAATCTGC
>CALZIG010000234.1 GCA_945787585.1 uncultured Gammaproteobacteria bacterium
CTTCGTGACGAAAATGACCCAGTACAGTCCGATAACGTTCTGCACTCTGTTCACGCTGTACCGCACGTGCTACATCATCCGCTTCCATCACATTCAAGGTGATCATTCCGCAGCGATGCCCCGTGGTGACAAACTCTTCAGGCATATTGGGATTACTGCGCTGATCTTCAAGAAACTCAAACATCATGCCGCGAGGATAACCGGCTACCGATATTTCTAATGGAAGATCGCGTGACAATAGCCCGTAAATCAGACGACGTTTCGCCTGTTCTATCTTACGCCAACGTAACAGATTATCAGGTTCAGAAAGATCTGGAATGGTGTGATTGAGACGACATGCAGTACAAAACTTCTCGCTGCTTCTACTGTTAACGATGCCATTGCATACTTTATATTGTTTGCGGTTTTCACATAAACGATACGAATCATTCTGCTCAAGGTCACGCCATTCGTCACCGCTAGCCTCAAGACTCACCATACGTGCCTGACTAAACGAATAACCGAGTACTGTTCCGCAGTGGATACAGGCGCTGTTATTAAAAAAGACCGGTTGCCCGCATTTGCAATAAAAGTTTTGCATCGGTTTTATTGCTACCTAAAATAGGTATCAGCAATAACGCTGTGTAACTCATCGACAGAGGCCTGAAATTTGTCGACAAAACGATGGAGTCCACTCCGTTTCAGACTTTTTACTGCAACGTCGTCGAGTTCTTTTATCATACGGTTAAGTTTTAATCTCGGTGCACGTGAATTGGGAACCTCCGAGATACAGATACCAATCTCCTTGAGGCAATGTCCCATAGAACGTGGGAAGTATTGCTGATTAAATAAATAATCGAGCACATCACTCCCATTCACACCAATATAACCTTCCATTCGGTAGGCCTGAAAAGCATTAAGAGACTTTAATACATTAATCCAACGCACTGTTGCAAAAGCAGGGTTGAACTCTTCTTCATCCGACATCAGGCTACCTGCGGCCACATCAATGATGCGACTACACATATCTGCTCGTTCAAGATTGCGCCCGATACGTAGAAATTGGTACGCTGCATCATGCGACATAGCGCCCATCATGATACCGGTCATAGTCTGGCAGTGACGTACCAGATGGCCCATAAAGTCATTTCGTTTACGCCGCGCTACGGCACCTTTTGAATTCTCATTGCTATAATAAAATAGTTCGTTAGCCTGCTCCCACACCTTGTTTGGAATAATGTCACGGGTGACGCGGGCATTTTCTCGGGCTGCATTGATACACACGACGATTGAACTGGGATTACGTAGATCAGTAATCAGATAGCGCATCACTGAACGTTCGTCTCGTTTATCCTCATAAAGCTCTATAAAATGGGTTTCAGCACCGACCACCTTGATTAATTCAAACCAGGTGACATCCGCATCGTCAGGCATATCCAGTAGCAAGTTAGTCATACTACTAATCAGACGCGATGTGTCTTCAGCGCGCTCCAGGTAGCGAGCCATCCAGTAAACATTCTCAGCGACACGCGATAACATTATTTACTCCCCACTTTTACGACCCAGGTGTCTTTACTACCACCGCCCTGAGAAGAGTTAACAATTAACGAGCCTTCACGAAGTGCGACACGGCTTAGTCCGCCCGTCGTGGTGTAACTGCGTTTCCCCTGTAATGTAAATGGACGAAGATCCACATGGCGAGGCGCCATCGTGCCATCCTCTAACAGAGTAGGTACGGTAGAAAGGTTTAGTGTCGGCTGTGCGATGTAGTTACGTGGGTCTTTCTTAATCAGACGTGCAAACTGTTTAAGTTCCTTTTTAGTCGCCATCGGCCCGACCAGTAAGCCATACCCACCCGATTCATTTGCAGGTTTAACCACCAGCTCGGCAAGATGCTCGAGGACATAGGCGCAATCATCATCATTCATACATAGATAGGTAGGCACATTGGGGAGTAATGGGGTTTCATTGAGATAATATTTGATCATTTCAGGCACAAATGTGTACACCACTTTGTCATCGGCCACCCCCGCACCGGGCGCATTGGCAATAGCCACATTCCCTGCTCGCCAGGCACGCATCAAGCCAGGCACACCCAGCGTCGAATCTTTACGGAACACCTCTGGGTCGAGAAAATCATCATCAACACGACGATAAATAACATCGACCTGTTTCAGCCCGTAAATCGTTTTCATGTAGACACAGTCATCACTATTGACCATCAGGTCACTGCCCTGCACCAGTTCTGCGCCCATCTGTTGCGCCAGATAACTGTGTTCAAAATAGGCTGAGTTGAATATTCCCGGTGTCAACACCACGACCTCTGGAAGTTTTTCCTGACGTGGTGAAATCGAAACGAGCATATCAAACAACTGAGTGGTGTAATCATCCACGGGTAAAATACGCGTATCCTGAAACAGTTCCGGAAAGACGCGCTTCATCACGTGACGATTTTCCAGCATGTATGAGACACCAGATGGAACTCTGAGGTTATCTTCTAATACATACTGAGTGCCGTCGCCATCTCGCACCAGATCTGTCCCGCTGATGTGTGCCCACACTCCATAAGGCGGGGTTATCCCTTCACATTGAGCGCGATAATTTTTCGCACCATCCAGTACATCTTGTGGAAATACGCCGTCTTTAACAATCTGCTGCTCATTATAAAGATCGTTAATAAACATATTGAGCGCTTTCAGTCGCTGTTTCAGGCCGGCATCAGTACGCTCCCACTCTTTACTGCTAATCACCCTGGGCACTAAATCAAGCGGCCATGAACGATCAATATTGGTGCCTTCACTATAGACAGTAAACGAGATACCCAGCGCCTTGATCATGACATCCACCGCCAGACGTAACTCAGTCACTTCGTCATCGTTCAATCCGGAAAAGTAGCTACATATCTGGCGTGCGGCCTGACGTGGATTACCTTTATTGGAAATCAACTCATCATACCCATTCAACGGACCATATTTTTTAAAATCAATCGGCATAAGTTAGAACCTTAAGTCAATTTTAATAATATCAACATCATAAAAAATAGCCTCTTAGTGGTAAGTTATTTTTAAATGACATTTTTGATTAGCACAGTTTAAATTATGCCTCGCGTTTCTCTTTTACAATACCATATAACAAGCGGCCCAAAATATCAGCACCAGTGATAATACGTTTATCTGTGGCCCAAAGTAGAATCAGATCATTGTCAATAACATTGTCGACCTCTGATTTCGGTGACGCTTTAAATCGAACGATAGCCTTGCCCATATGTGCGTTTGGATCACGTACCACAATCGGTCGATGGCAGAAATCGTAAGGATTTGTTGAGTGTTCATTCAGCAAGGCGTGGCGTAAAAAATCATCCGCATCGAGTACCATTAACGGCTCACCAGCCCCATCTGTAATCGTCACCCATTTTTTACCTGATGCGTTCACCTGGCGTAAAAAAGGATCAGACGCAACGCCTTCAAACTCCGGGAATACAGGTCGACGATTGGCTGAGGGCAGACTAATAATACTAAGTGGGTCCAGCACTACACCCTCCTCCGCTAGCAATCTGTCATCAAGGTCAAGAAAGTTTAACGCCCCCATTCCTTCCATAAAACCAATATCACTCTCACTGGCCTTGACATGCTTCGTGATCACTCGGCGCAGATCTTCTTCACGAAAATACTCAACACCCTCCTTCCCTAGCCACATATCGAGCAACAATGCAGCTGGTTTCGCCACTGGATATAGCAGCACTTGGTAGAAACGTAAAACCGGTGCCAACAAGCCACCCATCCGTAGCGCATTACGGGAAAAGTAGGCCTGAGGTGCAATCTCACCGACGAGTGTGATTAACGCCGTCGAAAAAAGAAATGCGCTCACGCCCGCCATAACAGAATTGGTGAGCAGAGTTAGCAAGACGTTAATGCCTACATTGCCCCATAGAATGGTGGTCAAAAGAAAGTTGGCATCTTTTCTTAAACGAAGAATTTTGATTGCCGAACTATTTTTCGCAGAGGCCTCCACTTCCAACGTCAACCGGCTGACACCAAACATCGCCAGATTTAGGCCTGAAAACATCGCTGACTGTGAGATGCAAAAGGCAATACCCAGCCAGGTCAAAATATCCATCATCGTTACCCTATTCCTTATCTACTAAGTCAGCTGTATAAGTGACATCATCGCAATAGAAAAAGTTACTTTTATTTCATCATATAATACCTGAAACGCTGTAATACCGGATTGCTGTAACATCAACCCGCCAGCACAGGAAACAAACCTTTTATTCCATTGGAAATAAACTCAACCGCGATTGCCGCCAGTATCAATCCCATGATACGCGTGAAGATGTTAATACCGGTAGCGCTGATATGGCCGGCGATCCAGGGCGACAGGCGGAGCACACCCCAAACAATCGAACTTAACGCAAGAATACCGAAGACAATGATTGAATAATGAGCAATCCCAGTGGATTTATGTGCGGCTAATATCACAGTACTGATCGCACCAGGCCCCGCCAATAGTGGCATTGCCAACGGCACAATTGCAACGGATTCTTTCTCAATGGACTCATCGGCCTCTTCATCGGTCTGTCTTATTGAGCTGGTTTTAGCCTGTAGCATGGAAATAGCCATCAACAAAACCAGAATGCCGCCTCCGACTCTAAATGAGTCAATAGTGATACCAAAAAACTGTAGCAAAAGCTCACCAAAGAACAGTGCCACTAGCAGGATAATCGTGACGCCAAAAGCCACCAGGTTAACCGTCTTTCGGCGCTGCATTTTATTCTCATCGGCTGTCATGCTAATAAAAAGTGGGACCGCGCCAAAGGGATTGATAATCGCCAGCAA
>CALZIG010000235.1 GCA_945787585.1 uncultured Gammaproteobacteria bacterium
AAATTATGCTTCATGTCCCAACACCTATTTTAATATTTTCATCATTGAGTGTAGAGGGTGCGAAGGCAACATTAGATGCACTTGATGCAGGCGCAGTAGACTTTTTACCAAAGAAATTTGATGATATTTCTGGTGATCGTGAAACAGCAAGGCGTTTATTGTGTGCGCGAGTCCGAGTATTAGGTGCTAGAGGTCTGTTTAAAAAAAATAGCGCTACTATTGCTGAGCCACTTAATAAAAAAGAACATAGTAAATCCAGTCATCTTCTAAAGAAGGTTGAGAAGCTTGATTTAAAAAAAATACAAATGGTTGCTATTGGAACCTCGACAGGAGGTCCAGTGGCACTGCAGAAAATTTTGACAGAAATACCGGCTGGATTTCCGTTGCCCATTTTGGTCATACAACATATGCCAGCGAGCTTTACGCCTTCGTTCTCAGAGCGCCTCGATTCACTGTGCAAAATTCATATAAAACACGCTGAAGATGGAGATGAGATAGTTGCTGGTACCGCTTATATAGCACCCGGTGGTGTACAGATGCTAGTGAGTAAGTCTGGTGATCGAGTTCAAATTAATATTGAAGAGGCTGAGGCGGCGCAGACTTACAAGCCGAGCGTAGATGTGACGTTTTCATCACTTGCGAAGGCATATTCTTCAGATGTGTTAGCCATCGTTTTAACAGGAATGGGTGCTGATGGTCGCGAAGGAGCGCGGTTGTTGAAGCAAAATAATGCGAAAATATGGGCACAAGACGAAGCAAGTTGTGTCATTTACGGGATGCCAATGGCGGTTATTGAAGCAGGTCTTGCTGATGCGGTTGTATCGCTTGATGAGATAGCAACACTGTTAGGAAAAAAGGATTAACTGATGGATATTCTAACCGTTGCCGGCGTTATTTTAGCAGCTATAGCCATTCTCGGTGGTAACTATCTTGAAGGCTGGCATTGATCTTCACTTATGTTTCCTGTCGCTTTTTTGATTGTAGCGGGTGGAACGCTTTCATGTATTCTCGTGCAGACACCGATGGATATTTTTATGAAGTCATTAAAGCTTTCAGCGTGGGTGCTCTTCCCACCGAAATTAGCAGCCACTGAAGCAGTTGAAAAGATTATTAACTGGAGCAATATAGCGCGTAAAGAAGGCTTATTGGGATTGGAGGCCTTAGCAGAAAGTGAATCAGATATGTTCGCAAGGAAAGGGCTGCAACTTCTGGTTGATGGTAGCGAGCCTGACTCAATTCGCGGCATCATGGAAGTTGAACTCGACACCAAAGAATATCACGACACTCAGGCCGCTAAGGTGTGGGAGGGTATGGGGGGCTATTCGCCTACGATTGGTATTATTGGTGCGGTAATGGGATTGATTCATGTGATGCAGAATCTTTCAGATCCGAGCAAGTTAGGTTCAGGTATTGCTGTGGCCTTTGTTGCAACGATTTATGGCGTGGGGTTGGCTAATATCTTTTTTTTGCCCATGGCTAATAAAATAAAATCCATTATTCATGATCAAACAAAATTTCGGGAAATGATTATTGAGGGCGTAGTCGCCATAGCTGAAGGGGAGAATCCTCGCAGCATAGAGACAAAACTTCAGGGATTTATCCATTAGTGGGAAATCCGTATGGCACGTAAAAAGAAGCATGAGGAGCACGAAAACCATGAGCGCTGGCTAGTTTCATATGCGGATTTCATTACGCTGCTATTTGCTTTTTTTGTTGTGATGTATTCAGTTTCGTCTGTTAATGAAGGTAAATATCGCGTGTTGTCAGATGCTATTGTTGCTGCATTCCAGCAATCACAACGCTCACTAAAACCGATTCAGGTCGGTAAGGCTGCACGTTCACCGCAGTCAGCTAATTTAGAATTTAGAGATACGGCAAACCCAATTAAAGTGCCTGAAGGCCCGCTAAGAATGCCTTCCAGGGCAAGTAAAATAGAAGGTAATAGCAGCAAAGATGAGGTTGATTTTGCCGAATTTTCCATGGGTGAGGCCCGCTTAACACGGGAAGGTGATGGCAGTGAGCATGATGCAGCAAGTGATGCCTTACAAGCGATGTCTGAAGCAGAGTTGAATACGCTTGCTAATGAAATTGCGGCAGCCATGCAGCCACTGATTGATCGTGACCTGATTTCTGTGAAACGGAATAAACGCTGGATTGAAGTAGAGATCAATACCAGTATTCTTTTTTCTAGTGGTAGTGCGAAGATGCAAGAGCGATCAGTACCGATTTTAGAGGCGTTGTCGCATATTCTTGCGGCTTTTCCAAACGATCTTCGTGTTGAAGGCTTTACTGATAATTTACCGATCAAGAGTCAGGTATTTCCTTCTAACTGGGAACTTTCCGCAGCACGTGCAGCGAGTGTAGTACGCTTATTTTCAGCGGAAGGCGTTGCGCCTGAAAGAATGGCTGCGATTGGCTATGGCGAGTTTCGTCCTCTTGCAAGTAATGATACACCACAGGGCCGTATCAAAAATCGTCGCGTGGTTGTTGTAATCGCGGCTAGTCGTCACATGAAACGACCTAATCCAGAAGTTAAGAAAAAACGGCCACCGCCACCTGAGGTAGACAGCATACGGGGGTTTGATAAATCCATCTACGATGAAATGCCTGTTTTTCAGCCAAGTTCTGTGAACGTTGATATTGTAAATAATGATTTTACGATTAGTAGCGAAATGACTGGTGAGGCTGCGATAGTACATGACGTGCAGAAAGACGATGCTACTCGACTTGATGCACTGGTTGAGTCTTCGGGGTTACACCGTACAAAACCATTTGATCTTGAGAGCCAACAGTCGCAGCCTGCTAATCGTGAAACTCAGGTCTTCGATAACCCGATATCAGTTCCTACGTTATTAATGTCTCCGCCCATTAAATTACGTTCGCCAGTGCCATCGAATACGATAGGTGACCGAAACTCGTCGCTTAATGACGCTACAGCTGGAGCTGAATAATGCGCATCTGGGCTGTCGCAAATCAAAAAGGTGGGGTGGGTAAGACGACCACTGCTGTGACCTTAGCTGGATTGTTATCACAGCAGGGGCAACGTGTTTTACTGGTCGACATGGACCCGCACGGGTCAATGACATCCTATATGGGCTATGACCCCGATGCAGATGGTAGTAGCCTTTATAGTATTTTTTATAGTGGCAGTGGTCCTGTTGCTTCAATGGTACGTAATACACAGTTTGATGCTATCCGAATTTTAACGGCTTCTACAGCATTAGCCACCCTTGATAAACAACTCGGTACTCAGGATGGAAAAGGGCTCGTTGTTTCACGTGCACTGAATGAAATAAGAGATGATTACGATTATGCCTTGCTGGACTGTCCCCCAACACTTGGGGTGTTAATGGTGAATGCATTGGCGGCCTGTCATTATTTAATTGTGCCTGTGCAGTCTGAATTCCTGGCGTTAAAAGGTCTTGAGCGCATGATGCGAACGATCTTAATGATGAACCATGCGCGAATGACACCGATTCCTTATCTTATCGTTCCGACACTTTTCGATCGTCGTACTCGAGCATCGGGCCAGGCGTTGGATAATATGAAAGAGCGTTATCCGCAAGCACTGTGGCGTAGTGTTGTACCCGTCGATACTCAGTTTAGAGAGGCTAGTCGCGCAGGAGTCCCCGTTTCATTTCAATCACCACGTACTCGTGGGGCACTTGCTTATGGTGAACTACTTGAGCATATTCTGGGACAAGATAATTCAGCACTTGAGGAAATGGCTGGATGAATAAAGTAAAAGAATCAACATTAACAATTCAACAGCAGGCGTTGACGCAGTATCTTGATTCACTGTTGATGGAGATCCCAGATCCGACCTCACAAGAGGTTGTCACTCAGGCATCTGAGCTGCCCAGTGAAAATACTTCAGTGGTGACTTTAGCCCCGCTAGCCACGACTGAGAAGGGAGCGGTGAATGTTGCATTTGACGACGAGGCTATTCATGAAACGAAAAGTAAGGACGGAGCAGGTAGTGCCGAGGTGCCTGAATGGGCAATAGAACCGTTTAAGGTGCTTTATTTTAATGTTGGCGAGATGAAGCTCGCTGCGCCACTGGATAAGTTTGGCGGTGTTGTCACGGATTATGGTGAGATTAAGGCGTTACCGGGTACCGCGTCATATTACTTAGGCGTAATTCTACATGGCGGCCACACTGTGCGAGTGATTGATTTTCATCGTTTTGTCGCTAATGAAAACGATAATAGTATCCCTCAGCTCCCAGCTGAACCCACTCCGTTTAACAGGATCATTTTGATTAAAGGCAAAAACATCGGTATTGCATGCCGCAGCGTCTCCGAGGTTGAAGAGATTGCGTCGGATGAAATTCGCTGGCGTACGGGGCTGACAAAACGGGCCTGGTACCGGGGCATTGTGACTGAAAAGATGTGTGCGCTGCTGGATATCGATGCGATGTTATCAATAGTGAATAGCGATACTCATAATGCATGACGTCGCATATTGCCAGCCGAGTAGAAAAGTGTTTATTGGTATGTTTTATGCATTTATTTTAGGTAGCGTCAGAGGAAGTCAGTTTGTTGACGCCTATCTGGGTGTGATCAGGGGTAAATAATGTTCCTGATAAAAGTGAAGGGAGTATTGGTATGAATCAAAAAGCAGTCAATCCTCAGGATGAAGTGCTTCAGTGGGTGACATTCAGGCTTGAAGGTGAGAACTACGGTATCAATGTGATGCAGGTGCAGGAAGTTCTGCGCGTGAGTGAAATTACACCGGTGCCAGGCACACCCTCGTATATTCTGGGTATTATTAACCTGCGCGGCAATGTGGTCACGGTACTGGACACACGAATGCGTTTTGGGTTGCCACCTTATGAAACAGATGAGGTGTCACGGGTTGTGATCGTAGAGGCAAACGGAAATGTCCTCGGTATTTTGGTGGACAGTGTCGCAGAAGTTGTTTATTTGCGTGCATCTGAGATCGAAACAGCACCGAATGTCGGTAATGATGAAAGCTCAAAATATATTCAGGGGGTCTATAGCAACGAAGGAAACCTTCTGATTTTGGTTGATGTAAATAAGCTACTCTCTAATGATGAATGGCAAGAGGTTGCTGAGTTATAGCCATAGAGGTAATGAGCAATGGTTGATGTAGGTAAGGTCACTTCACCGGTTGCACCATGGATGAATAAGCAGAAAAGAAAATCTTCTATCAAGAAGTCTTTTCGACGTGACAACGATAAGCAGCGTGAATCAAACGCAGAAGCAGATGATGCGAATGATCAAGATGGTGATCGCCCAGAAGGTGCTCATTTTGATGGTTTTGCATGAGGTAACGAGTGATGGAATATAGTGAATACATATCGATATTGCTGGGCGTTTTGAATCTATTCCTGTTGATAGTGATTTTACGGCTATCCACACAGGTAAAAAAATATCGCTCTTCTCATGATAAACAAATCAAGCTATTAAACGCTGAAATCAGCGCGCTGTGTAGCGGTGCTGCAGGCACAGGCGCACATCTGAGCAGGGTTGAGCAGAAAGTGAAGCGGATCTTGGAGCGTCAGGATCAGTTAGACCTGCGTGACCCTTCCGACAGAGCGCTTGATCAGGCGACTCGTATGGCTCGACAAGGCGCCACAGTGGCAGAGTTAATTGCGAAATGTGGGCTGGTTCGGGCTGAGGCTGAACTGCTGGCGTTGTTGCATCGTGCTCAGGTAGAACATGATGATAATTCGTTGCGTGTTGTTTCAGGGTAAGGGTAGTAAGTTATTTTTTAATGCCGTAGCCGGCTTTCCTATGTAGTAACCCTGCGCATGGTCTATGCCGTAGGACTTGATCATGGCCAGAACCTCTTCACTCTCTACAAACTCCGCTACTATTTTTTTGCCCAGCGTCTTGGATATTTCGACCATTGCCTTTACCAGTGTCTGATCGACGGGGTCATTGACCAGGTCAGTGATAAAGCTCCCATCAATTTTAAGATAATCGACCGGAAAATGCTTTAGATAGCTGAACGAATTAAATCCGACACCAAAATCATCCAATGCAAATTTACAGCCTAGTTCACGCAGCTTTACTATCATCTCCCGAGTCTGTTTGTAATTCTCAATGGCGGCTGTTTCTGTGATTTCAAAGGTAATACGATTCGCATCAACACTGTTTTTATGCAGGCACTCTTTGATGCGTTGTAATAACTCGGAGTCATGAAATATATGGCTAGAGAGATTGATGTTGAGTGAGATATGGGACTGCTCTTCCGGTAAATCACGTAATGCAACGATCGCCTCATTGATAACCCAGTTATCGATGTCATGAATCATGCCGATGCGTTCAGCAACGGGAATAAAGACCTCTGGTGAGATGAATTCATTCTTTGCATCGTACATACGAATCAATGCTTCATAACGATCAATCTGGTCTGTTTTTAGATTGATGACAGGTTGAAACATCAGGGCAAATCGATTATTGAGCAGGGCATCTTTAATTTTAGGCCCCCAGTGTGCCTCATCTCGAATCAGGTGTAGCTCTCGATCCATATCATCATGTAGATGGATCATATTGCGCCCATGCTTCTTTGCAATAAAGCATGCCTGATCCGCACAAGTGAGCATTTCACTGACGGTTATCTGTTTATCAGGTACGACTATGACAATGCCAATACTTACCCCGATGTTGTATACCCGGTCACTCACATCAAAAGAGAAATCTCGCATCTCATCACGAATAGACTCTGCAAATTTTAGGGAGCTTTCTTTGTTGGCGTTCTGGACAAGAATGGTATATTCATCCGCGCTAATGCGAGCAAGCATTTTGGTATTATCAATAAACCTCCGTAAAAGATCCGCAACATCGATCAATAATTGATCTCCAGCGTGATGTCCTTCAAGGTCATTGATGACTTTGAATTGATCGAGATTGATGTGCAGTAACGCCATTTCCTGCGATGCGCTGGCACAATCAATAATCGCGTTGTCCAGTGCTGAAACAAGCCGGCTACGGCTGTATAAGCCGGTGAGATCATCATGGTCACGTATGTACTGGAGACGTTGATCGATTTTTTTATGTTCAGCGAGTTCTGATTCCAGCTCATGCGCATTGATTTTTTTCATAATGCGTTCTTTTTTTAAGAGTAATGCAGAGTAAATATGTGGCGTAAAGTGTGCTGGGCGTAATGGCGCATAGATAACATCAGTGATATTGCTATTGAATGCCTGCTGAGTGGTTGATTCAAGCCATTCGGGTTCGGAAGCAATCAGGATGACTGGGATGTCACACAGCGCTTTATTACAGCTAATACTTTCGCATATTTGCTGCCATGTGTGATTCGGTTGTGTGCTGCTGATGAGAATTAGGTCAATAGGCGCAGATTGATCCTGTATTGAATGTTCGAGCTCTGAAAGGAGTGTTTGTCCGCCAGGGATTACCCGGGTGTTTTTGAAATTACCCCGATGTAATAGCGCTTCGGTAACGAGCGCATCGTGTTTGTCGTCGATGGCAATCGCAATACGCATGGCATGTAGCGCTTCAGTCTGATCAGTGATATCGCTACTAAGCAGTGCATCTTGCTCATGGTTGTCCGGTGACGGTATTACAGTAGAAATCTGATCGCCTATGCTCATTTTTTCACGTGTTTATTAAAATAGTCTGATTGACTACTCTTGTAGCGGCAATATATTTATATTTTTTATAGCAATGCTATGAAATAAATGATTATTTCATAGCGGCCCACCTATTTAATCAGGTGCCCTGTTTTGAGGGTGTTTCCCCGAGATGATATAGGCAAAAGCGATTACCTGTGCGATGGTGACGTAGAGTGCGCGGGGAATTTCATCCCCTAGCTCAAGTTGTGAGAGTAATTGAACGAGGTCGGCATCCTCGTGTAGTGGGATATCATTCTCAGCAGCAATTTTGAGGATCTCTTCGGCAATATGTCCACTCCCTTTTGCCGTTACCGTGGGTGCATTTGTACCGTCATACTGCAGGGCGACGGTGGTGATCTGTTCTGATTGCTCCGTTTTCATACCTGGGTGTCCACTAAAAGGGTGTGGCGCCGCTGGTGGGGAGGGGCGGGAGGGGCGCCGTGCTGGCATCTGATTTCGTCTGCTTTTACACCATGCTGTGCGAGGGCGTCGTGTAAGAGCTGTAAATTATCATTGATTAAAGCGGCGGTAGCGTCGTTTTCAGCCCATAGAATAGTTGAAGCACGTTCCCCTTGAATGGTGATGGTCGCGTAGATTGTGCCAATTTCAGGGAGGTCTAGCGTCAGTGTGACGCGCCAACGGGCCGTTTTATCGCTATCCTCTTCTCCACCCTCTTTTTCTATTCGAAATTGAATAACATCGACCGTTTCGCCATGGCGTAAAGGGAGCTCAAATGTCCAGGAGGGAGGAGAGCTGCTCTCTTGTGGCAATGAGGCCAGTTGGCTGAGTTGAACCCTCGCTAAACTGCCTTCGACCTGTCGGATCAGTTCATCGATGATCTGGTCACGATGTGTGATGAGCGCCAGACTCGGCAGCTGCGCCTTTTGTGCCTGCAGTTGCAGATGGCGAAAAAAGGGTAGCGGCAGCCGATTGATTGAGGTCGTCAGTTCGGCGAGTAGGGAGGATTGGTGTGTGGTCTTTCCTGCTTCGCTGGAGACTCTGCCTGTCGGCGCGTTTAATAAACGCAGGAGGTTTTCTTTGATCACCTGCGATGTCAATTGTGCGGCTGTCTGCGCCTGATGGGCTGTATTGACTGATCCAGTGACAGGGTTGGTGGTAGGGGATTGCAATGGGAGCGGGATTTTTGTATCTACGGGATGAGCCGCGGGCGATTGTCGTAATATATTTAGTAATTGTAATAAATTGCCTTTGAAATCCTGTGTGATGCTGCCTGCGGGGCCATTGTTGGTAGCTTGAGGGTTACTGGGTGCTGTTTGAAGAGGGTTATTTTTTTGGTTTGTGAGTGGCGGGTTGGCGAGCTTTTTTTCAAGCAAGAGGCCTGCATCATTAATGGCGCGACGTAGTACCGCTGGATCATTAATCTTGTCGGCGTGCGCAATATTATCCAACAACTTTTTTATGCCATCACTGATTTCAGCGGTCAGCGGCGCGGCAATCTGCGTCTTTAGTTGAGCAATAGCGGTCAGGTTTGCCAGCAGTGGGGTTAATGGTGCTTGCTTGGGCAGCAATACCTTCAGCGCACTCGCCTGTAGCGGCTGTAATGCTGCTGATGAGGAGAGCTGCGGCGGCAGTACTTTTAATAGCGGTTTGTCACCGGCGCGAAGTACCGATAACAACAGCACTTCGCCTTGTTGGTGTTGCTTGGTAGTAGGCGCCTGAATCAGTGTATTGTCGATGCGGAGCTTGACATTATTTTGCACGGTTTCAATTACCACCGCCTTGAGCAGCTGGCCAACCTGCCAAGTCTGTGCCACTGCCTTGGCCTGGTTTGCACTCAATGAGGCGTTGTGTGATGAGTGGTTGTTGATTTCCATGGGTTTTACCGAGAATGAAAAAAGGTTGTTGGAACCATGATACTGCTATATTACAAGGTAATGGGGTGATTGCACTATTATTCGGTGTTATCGGCCGCTGATGCCAATTGACCAGATGAACAGGCTTCATTTAGAGTAGGGCGTTATGACTTCAAAATTATCAGGTCTTGATCAGCAGTGGTATATCCGGCGTGGCACAGTGATACGTGGGCCCTTTACTCAAGAGAAAGTGACGCACTTTCTGTTACATGGTCAGATTAAAATTGATGATGAATTTAGTCTTGATCAGCAACAGTGGCAAATTGCAACGCGCCTTCCAGAACTGCTCTCTTTAATCCTTTTTGAGCAGGGCGAAAATGTGCTGTGGCAGCAGCAAGCGATTGATAAGCAGGATTGGAATGCTCAACGGGAAGCGTTAAAAAAAGAAATCCCACAGCCACTGAGCGAACAGGGCAAAGCTGACGGTCTGGTTGAGCTTGAATCGCTCTCACCAGACGCGGTTGAAGGATCGGTTACTGAACATATTGAACGCCTGGAAAAAGGGAGGCAGGTGAGCCGCCCTTTGGCCGGCTTTGTTGTCTTTTCATTGCTGAGCGTAATGAGTATTTTGATCTATCTCAAACAGCCTGAGCCAGAGGTTGCGGCGATCGACTGTGCCGTTGCGGCGTCTCCGCGAGTCAACTGGAATAACTGTCAGATGGAGGCGGCGCTGCTTTCCGGAGAGAATTTAACCGGCGCGACGATGCAGAACATGAATTTGATGCGCGCAGATTTGACCGACAGTCAGTTAAGCGATGTTAATCTTTCATTTTCAAATCTAAGTGCCTCAGTGCTGAGTGGTGCAGACCTAAGGCAGGCTGTCCTTATCGGTGCCAGTTTGCGAGGGGCCGACCTTGCTAACGTGCTCCTCGATGGGGCAGATCTATCATATGCCGACCTTGGGGGTGCCAATCTTGCCGGTACAAGCCTTGTCGGTGTGAAACTTGATAAGACTAAGTGGGTGAATGGTCGAATCTGTGCGATTGGGTCTGTCGGGCGTTGTCAGTAAAAAAAACGGGGCAGATGCCCCGTAAAAATGGTCGTTTCGACTGTCAGTAGAGAAGTGGCTATCGAGGAGAAAAGCGACGTTCTCTATTATAATGCGGTGTAAAATAAGTTAGAATTTATGCTCAATGCCTAGCCCATTGGCGCGCTTGTCGGTCCCACCAATGACGTCATCTTTGAGTGACGCACTATAGAGGTAAACTTTTGACTGTTTGCCAAGTTTGTAATCAACTCCAAGGGCAACCTGTTCCAGCCCTTTGCTCTTTTCATCGCCCGAACCAAACTGAGCTTTCACTTTCCATTTGTCGATGTTGTACGAAGCGCTGATGATGGCGCTGTCTTCATCTTTTGACCCAGTGGTATTCGACTTTTCAGATGAGTTTAGCAGCGCACCTACAGTCAGGTTCTTGAATTTGTATTGAGCAACCAGGCGCTGTACATAGTAACCATCGACCTCGCTGTCAACCGCAGCGGCGAGATAGAGATCCTTGATACCTTTATAGGTGACAGAAACAGAGGTACCGTCATTGGACCCTTCATCGCTATCTTCAAATTGTGTCACGGCTGCATTAACTGTTAGCCCATAAAATTCAGGCGTGCTATAGGCAATGAGGTCAGGCACGCGTTCTTCACCATTGACCACGTTTTTGATATCACCATAGGTAAGGTCATTGAACATGTCAATCTTGCCTTGTGCTAACTTCATCGGGGTGTCATATATCCCCATCATGACAGTCCCGATCGGTGTTTCAAGTCCGACCATTGCGTTACGCTGCTTAAATATCGCCGTATCTTCGTATTGCCCGCCGGTGGAAGCTGCGGTATCAGTTACACCGCCGGTACTTTTACTGCTTGATGAGGCATTTTTTTCGGTTGGATTAACTTCATACTCGAGTTTATAAATGACGGAAATCCCGTTTTCGACGCCTGTTTTCCCCTTAAATCCGATACGGGAGGCGTGACTTTCAAGGAAGGTGTCAGAGATGCCTTTGTCATCGGTGCTTAAGACAGCTGCATTTATCTTTCCGTAAACCTTGCCGTCAATTGGACCTTCAGCATATGCTGCGGGTAGTGATATTGCCAGTGTAGTTGAGACCAATAATGGCATGTAGATTTTCATGAGTATGATTTCCTCGAGTAATGATGGCTTTAATTAAATGCCGCGTTCAGCACGCGACTGAGGAGAATTATGTGGTCTTTTTATGACCTGTAAATGTGGTTTTTATGAAAAAAATATGACAAATCTATGTTTATCTGAATCGCTGCTAATCAGAGGTTATTCAGAGAGTGGTGTTATAATTTCGATCATTCGGGGGTTGTTGATGGGATATAACAGACGATATTAGGTGAAATTAATCTGTTGTAATATGACTGTAACAATAATTCGTTCTAATTCTGGCTATTATGACAAATAATAAAAGTAGATTAATGCAATGGTAGCCAGGATTTTAATTGTCGAAGACGAACTTGCCATCAGTGAAATGATCGAGATTGCGCTGACAAACGTGAATTTTGAGGTGATCAAGGCGGGTGATGCAGAAGAGGCAATGAGACTGCTAGGAGAGATGTTACCAGACTTGATACTACTCGACTGGATGTTGCCGGGTGGCAGCGGTATTGAATTTGCGCGACGGATAAAAAATAGAGAGTTAACACAACACATCCCGGTTATTATGTTGACCGCCAAGGGTGAAGAGGCGGACAAGATCCATGGGCTTGATGCTGGCGCGGATGATTACATCACCAAGCCGTTCTCTCCACGTGAGTTAATTGCTAGAATTAGAGCGGTGTTGCGGAGAACGGCTCCACATACTGAAAGTGAAATGATAGAAGTCGATAATCTGGTGATTGATACGGCGAGTCACCGCATTATGGTCAATGATCAGTCGCTTGAGCTTGGCCCAACAGAATACCGTTTATTACATTTTTTTATGACACACCCAGAACGGGTCTATAGCCGTAGTCAATTACTGGATAGAGTCTGGGGAAGCAATGTTTATGTCGAAGAGCGCACCGTTGATGTCCATATTCGTCGCCTGCGTAAGGCGTTGACCCCTTACGGGCATGACCGATTCGTACAGACGGTACGGAGCGCCGGTTATCGCTTTTCAACGAAGGTCTGACGTTTGCTAAATCCCTGGGCCTCTGAAATCTGGCGTCTGTTTCTGCTTGTTATCCTGACGTTATTAGTGGGTATCTTTACGGGTAAACTCCTGTGGGTCGCGCTGCTTGCGACGATGGGTTATCTCATCTGGCATCTGGTCAATCTGGTGCGACTTGAAAAATGGTTGCGTAAGGGCGGGGGCAGTACGCCGCCTATCGGGAATGGTGTCTGGGGGGAGCTCTATTATCATATCTATCGCATGCGTACACGAAACAGAAAAAGTAAGCGCCGTCTTGCCGATGTGATTAGCCGTTTCAAAGAGTCAACGTCTGCATTGCCTGATGCCGCCGTGGTGTTACGTGCCAGCGGCGAGATTGAATGGTTTAATGGTGCTGCTGCGAGTTATCTTGGTCTAAATGCGCCGGAGGATATTGGACAGCGTGTGATCAACCTTCTGCGTAATCCTGCTTTTGCAGACTTTCTGACAGAGGGTGATTTTCAACATTCTCTTGAAATGCCCTCGCCCGTCGATGAGGCGATGATACTTGAAATTAATATGGTTCCCTATGGCGGAAAATATCAGAACTTGATGATTGCACGTGATGTGACACGGATTAAGAATCTGGAGAATATGCGCAAAGATTTTGTCGCCAATGTGTCACATGAGCTGCGTACACCACTGACAGTACTGACCGGCACACTAGAAACGATTTCTGATGCTGATGACAATGACACGCTTGAAAAATGGAGGCGCTCACTAGGACATATGCAGCAACATAATTTACGTATGCTGAATATAGTGGATGATCTCTTGATGATTTCCAGGCTAGAGTCTGACGACAATCCGCATGAACATTATCCGATACCGCTCGCAGCAATGTTCTCAACGATTTATGATGAGGCTATGGTGTTAAGCGATAAACGGCATGATATTAGACTGAATGTTGCACCAGCGATTTCCTCAATCTGCCTGAAAGGGGATGAAAAGGAGTTGCATAGTGCTTTTTCAAACCTGGTCGCCAATGCGATTCGCTATTCACCTGCTGGGGGTTTGATTGAGATAAGATGCGATCTGAATGATACAGCCTTTGTCTTTTGTGTAAAAGACAGTGGTATTGGCATTGCCCCGCACCATATTCAACGCTTAACTGAGCGTTTTTACCGTGTGGATACAGGCCGCTCCCGTATCGTTGGGGGAACGGGGTTGGGGTTGGCGATTGTTAAACATGTGCTTGATCGTTATGGAGCGCATTTAAAAATAACCAGTCAGGTCGGAAAAGGGAGTGAATTTTGCTGTTATTTTCCAGCTATGCTTATCACTACTGGCACTCAGTAAAGTGCCTTTACGGCTGTAATAAAACTGTCACTTATTATTCATATGATTGACACCCGTTGGGTCAATAATAGCCTTAGCTGATTCACAACCGATGTTTGATACACGGGCTAAAACCCATAGAGGAGCGATATTTGATGAAATTTAGAACACTTTCCATAGCACTGGCTGGTTGCTTAACTGCGGCGATGACAAATCCAGTGGCCGCTGCCGGCGCAGAACTTGATCCAAATTTGCCTGTTTACGAGCGTGCAAGTGGCGTCTCTGGTAATCTTTCCAGTGTGGGCTCGGATACGTTGGCCAACCTGATGACCCTGTGGGCCGAAGAGTACAAGCGCTTTTACCCAAATGTGAATATCCAGATTCAGGCGGCAGGTTCTTCAACCGCGCCACCAGCATTGACTGAGGGGACTTCCAATCTAGGGCCTATGAGCCGCAAGATGAAAGGTAAAGAGATACAGTCATTTGAAAAGCGACATGGTTACAAGCCGGTTGCGATCCCCGTGGCGATTGATGCCCTGGCGGTGTATGTCCATAAAGATAACCCAATTAAGGGTATGAGCATTGCGGATGTGGATGCCGTGTTCTCTTCGACTCGCAAATGTAAGGGAAAAGAAGATGTTGTCAACTGGGGGCAGTTAGGACTTGATGGTGCATGGAAAAACCGTGATATTCAGCTGTATGGACGCAACTCTGTTTCCGGTACTTATGGTTATTTTAAGAAGAAAGGGCTGTGTAAAGGAGACTTCAAAAACAGCGTTAATGAGCAGCCTGGCTCGGCATCCGTAGTGCAGTCGGTCAGTGCCTCAATCAATGGTATCGGCTATTCAGGTATCGGCTACAAGACGTCGAGTGTGAAGGCGGTGGCACTGAGTAAAAAACCGGGTCAACCCTTTGTTGATGCAACCCCGGAGAATGCAGTTTCAGGAAAATATCCGCTCTCACGTTTTCTTTATGTTTATGTGAATAAACATCCAAATAAGCCTCTACAGCCTTTGGAGAAAGAGTTTTTCAAGATGGTGTTATCTAAGATTGGTCAGGAAGTGGTGGCCAAAGATGGTTACATTCCATTGCCCGCGAAAGTGGTTGAGCGTGAGTTAGCGAAATTACACTAATTTTAGTCCAATAAGCTGGTCAGAAAGGCCCTGTCAATTTGACAGGGCCTTTTTGTTTGTGGTGTCTAACTACTCTGATCCAGAGTCGATGGCAGAAAACCCTGGTGTGCATCCTGCCTTTATCATTTTTGAGTTGGGTTTTGAGGTAGAATAGAGCGCTATTAACACCACGATATATGAGAGGGTAGTGATGCAAGTTTCCCATTATGAGCGTCTCGGCGGGGCGCAAGGGACGCGTCGTCTGGTGGATCGCTTCTATGACCTGATGGATACGCTTCCTGCGGCAGCGGGTATCCGCAAGCTGCATCCAGCGAGCCTGGATGGATCACGTGAAAAGCTCTATCTGTTTCTTTCTGGGTGGTTGGGTGGCCCGCCTCTCTATGTTGAAAAGCATGGACACCCCCGTCTGCGCGCACGTCATCTTCCTTTTAAGATCGGCGAGGCGGAGCGTGATGCATGGATGTTATGCATGTCGCAAGCGCTGGATGAGATGGCACTGGATGCGATGTTGTGTGAGCACCTGAAACAGTCGCTCTGGAATACCGCTGATCATATGCGTAATACCGCGTCATAATCTCCCTGGTTTTGCTGTAAATGTAGATCTGAGTAGATTGTGGTTAAGCTTTGGATAGAATGGCCGTCTAAATTAATACGTTGCAATGAGTGAGAGAGTCAGAGAATGAATAATGAAGTCGTAGATGCAAGGATCACCCCGCAAGGGCATCTGGATGTGCTCTCGAGGGTCGAGGTCAGCAAATTGCTGGACCGTAGTCAGAGCGGTCTGTACACCATCTTTCGTAACTGTTCGCTCGCTGTGCTGAATTGTGGCAGTGATATGGATGATGGCAAGGCGCTGCTGGAGCGCTACTCTGATTTCGATATTCGTGTACTACAGCAGGAGCGAGGCATTAAACTGTCAGTCACGAATGCCCCCTCGAATGCCTTCGTCGATGGGAAAATGATTAAAGGGATCAGTGAGCATCTGTTTGCTGTTTTACGTGACATCATTTATGTCAGCGATGAAATTCAGGACAATCCAACCTTTGATCTGACCGATTCTGAAAGCATAACTAACGCCGTTTTTCATATTTTACGTAATGCCAATATCTTGCACCCACGTACCACGCCGAATCTTGTGGTTTGCTGGGGAGGACACTCTATTGGACGACACGAATACGATTATACGAAGGTTGTTGGTTATGAGATGGGACTACGCGGTATCGATGTAGGGACGGGTTGTGGCCCCGGCGCGATGAAGGGGCCGATGAAAGGGGCCACTATTGGCCATGCTAAACAGCGGATCGCAGACGGCCAGTACATTGGGATTACTGAACCGGGAATCATTGCGGCTGAGTCTCCCAATCCGATTGTCAACAACCTGGTGATCCTGCCTGATATCGAAAAACGACTTGAGGCATTTGTGCGCACCGCTCATGGCATTGTGGTCTTTCCCGGTGGTGCGGGCACGGCTGAAGAGATCCTCTATATGTTAGGTATTCTGCTGCATCCGGAAAATAAAGGAATGCCCTTTCCACTGGTTTTTACGGGGCCGGAGAGCGCGCGTGCCTATTTTGAACAGATCGATCAGTTTATTGGTTTAACGCTGGGTGCGCAGGCGCAGGCGTGCTATCAGATTATTATTGATGACCCCGTTCAGGTTGCACGTGAATTAGTCACTGGCATTGAAGCGGTACGTCAATACAGGGTCGAAAAGGGCGATGCCTATTACTTTAACTGGTTGTTAAAGATTGCCCCTGAGTTTCAGCGCCCCTTTGCGCCGACACATGAAAACATGAGCGGGCTGGCGCTGCATAAAAATCAGGAGCCTCATCTGCTGGCAGCCAATCTGCGGCGCGCCTTTTCCGGGATTGTCGCCGGCAATGTTAAGGATGATGGTATCCGTGCGATTGAAGAGCTGGGTCACTTTGAGATTCGCGGAGATGTTGAAATTATGGAGCCACTGGATGCGCTACTGAATTCATTTGTGGCGCAACAGCGCATGAAACTTCCGGGGAGCGTTTATACCCCTTGCTATAAGATTATTCGTTGATGTCTGCGCCTTTTTCATTCCCTGGAGGAATGGGTGCCGAGCAGTTTTTAGCCGAGTACTGGCAGAAAAAACCGTTGCTGATCAAGGCGGCGTTTCCCGCTTTCGAGACACCGCTTTCGCCGGATGAGATCGCCGGCATGGCCTGTGAAGAGGGTATCGAGTCTCGACTTATTCTTGAGCAGGGCCTGGATAAGTGTGAGCCACAAAAGTGGCAGCTGATGCACGGTCCATTTGATGAAGCGCTGTTTGCAGAACTACCAGAGAGCCATTGGGCACTGCTGGTTCAGGAAGTGCACAAATATGTGCCGCAACTGGCGCAGTTGCTCGAGTCGTTTCGCTTCATTCCCAGCTGGCGGATTGATGACATCATGGTGAGTTATTCGCCTGTCGATGGTTCGGTGGGGCCGCATCTCGATCAATATGATGTCTTTCTGTTGCAGGGATTAGGGCGTAAACGCTGGCAGATTTCCACCGCTGATGTGAGTGATGCAGCGATGGTACCGGGGATTGAGCTACAAATACTGGCCCAGTTTGAGGTCGAGCAGCAATGGGAACTGGAGCCGGGTGACATGCTCTACCTGCCGCCGGGGGTGGCGCATCACGGGGTGGCACTGGATGATAGTTTGACCTACTCCATCGGCTTCCGTGCGCCGGCTGAACGCGACTTGATCACCAGTTTTATTGATTACCTGGCGGATGAACGGCTGCCTGTCAGCCACTATCGTGATCCTGATCTGACGTTGCAGCAGCACCCCGGTGAAATCAGCGCTACGGCCTTGCAACATGTGCGTGAAATTATCACGCACATGCCTGTGACTGATGAAGATATAGCACGCTGGTTTGGCCAGGTCGTGACAGAATCAAAAAGTGGTGATCAGGTTGAACCGCAGTCGCAGCCATTGAGCGTTGCAGACTTTGTGGGTAGATTTCAACAGGGTGAAAAACTATCGCGGTGTGAGTTGAGCCGTTTTGCCTGCATTGATCAACAAACGACAGTCTTGCTGTTTGTCGCGGGGCAACTCGAGGAGTTCAATAGCGCGATGAAGACGGCTATTTATCTGTTATGTGATCAGCGTGCCCACACTGCGACCGAGTGGAGTGAGCTACTTGTTTCAAACGATAACTGCGCGTTATTGTGCCGATTATATAATGAAGGCCATCTCTACTTCGAAAATGATCAGCATTGAAATTGTCGACTGGCAGGTAGCGCAGGCGCGAATTTCATCGATTCGCCAGGCTGTATTTATAAATGAACAAAATGTCCCGGTCGAACTTGAGTGGGACGGGCTGGATGCACACTGTACGCAACTATTGGCGCTGAGCGGTGATGAGGCGGTTGGTACAGCACGCATGACCGCAGCAGGTAAGGTTGGCCGCATGGCTGTGTTAAAGCCGTGGAGAGGGCAGGGAGTGGGTAGCCAGTTATTATCGAAGTTAATTGTTATGGGGCGGGAGGCCCAGCTGCCGTATGTGACGTTAGATGCACAAGTCACCGCCATCGCTTTTTACCAGCGTTTTGGTTTCAGGGTGGTCAGCCAGTCTTTTATAGACGCAGGCATTGAGCATCAAACCATGACGTTAAAGCTTGATTGAAAATGAGCTTTATACTCTTTCTTTATCCGCGGGATTAGCAGCGGCCGCAAATCGGCTTGCGACTGACAGAAATCACTTACCCGTTAGGGGTTTAAGATATTGAGTGTTTGCCGATATCTAAAGGTAGCCCCATATTATTGCTATTGATGAGAGTAAATAGCAATTTACATGTCATGTATTTAAGGTTAGTGAAATGTCTATTAATGCTCTTATTGTAGAGAGTTCAGAAGATAATCGAACAATGTTAGCGAATATGCTCACGGGCATCGGGGTCAATTGTGTTGTCTGTGAAACAGGACAAGAGGCGCTGGAGGGGGATGGAGGGCGTCAGTATGACTTCATTATTGTGTCACGCCATCTTGAGGATATAGGGGCCGAGCTGTTTTTAGTCCGTTTTCGAGAGCATCATTATATTGATGATGCGTTGACCATTATGCTGACATCAGAACCTGTTAAAGACATCTACTACGAGGCAAATAAGGCGGGTTTCAAACTCGTTTTTAATAAAAAAGACTTCCCTACGATCGAGCGTTTTTTATTGGGCGCAGTCAATAACCGCACCATCGATCTGAAAGCCAGAATACTTTATGTTGATGCTGCGATATCAGTCGCAGACTGTATCAGTACACTGTTGCGAAGCTATCATGCGATGGTCACCCAGGTGGCCGATGTGACCTCCGCAATCAAAGTATTTCAGCAACAGGAATTTGACCTGATTATCACCGATTATTATTTGAGTGATGATGAAACGGGCGATGACTTGATCTCATATGTACGTGATTATGACGATTTCGATAAGGCGCAAGTTCCTATTCTTGTGGTCTCTGAGGAATCAAATCAATCGAAGCGAACCTCTTATCTCCGCAATGGCGCGAATGATTATATTATCAAGCCCTACGATAATGATGAACTGATTGCACGCGCCTCGAATCTGATTGCGCACAAAAAACTGTTTGAGCAGTTTCGTAAACAGCAGCAGGAATTGCTTACACTGGCGATGAGTGATCAGCTCACAGGTCTATATAACAGACGTAGTCTGTTTGATATTGCACCGAAATATATTAGTGATGCCGTGCGCCATAAATATCCGCTTTCACTATTGGTGATTGATATCGATCACTTCAAGATAGTGAATGATAGCTATGGGCATGCAAAAGGAGACGCAGTACTAAAGAAGACTGGTGAAGTGATGCAGGCATCGTGTCGTAACGGAGATTTTGTTGCGCGCTTTGGCGGCGAAGAGTTTGTTGTCCTGTTGACTCACTGTGATCAGAGTGATGCGATGATGAAGGCAGAGCTGCTGCGAAAGAGCATCGAGGAATCCCGACCTGATGATATTGTCGTTACCGTGAGTATCGGTGTGGCAGAGCTTGCGCCGGGTGACGATCTCGATTCGCTGTTTAGCAAGGCAGATTTGGCCGCTTATAAGGCGAAGGATCTGGGGCGGAATCGTGTTGAGCAATATGTTAGTGAAGAGGCAAAACAGGCATGACTGCCTATCTTTAAACGTACTGCCCCGCGCACCAGCCCGATGCCCACGCCCATTGAAAGTTATAGCCGCCCAGCCACCCGGTTACATCCACCACCTCACCAATAAAAAAGAGCCCATTTACCTGAGTGCTTTCCATCGTTTTTGATGAGAGTGCATCACAATCGACTCCGCCCAGGGTTACTTCGGCAGTGCGATAGCCCTCTGTGCCATTGGGTTTGATCTTCCACTGATGCATGGTGTGTTCAGTCGCTTCAAGTTGCTGTTGCGATAGCGACTGCAAAGGCGCTTCGAGTGGTAACGTGGTGAGTAGTGTGGCGATCATCCGTTTTGGCAGCCAGTGGTGTAGCGCACTTTTTAGCTGAATCTGTGGGCGCTGTTGTTGTAGTGTTTTCAGTGCTTCAACGATTTTAATGCCTGGGCAGAGATCAATCGAAACAGTTTCACCCGCTTCCCAGTAGGATGAGATCTGTAGAATCGCGGGGCCGCTAAGCCCACGGTGGGTAAACAGGGTATTTTCGCGGAAAGTCTGGCGATCATTACTGACGAGACTATCGATCGCAATGCCTGAAAGGTCTGCGAACCGGGTCTTATCATCCGGCTGAAGGGTAAAGGGCACCAGACCCGCGCGTGTTGGCCACACCTTAATGCCAAACTGTTCCGCAATTTTATAACCCAATGGCGTCGCACCCATTTTGGGGATCGAGAGTCCGCCGCTTGCAATGACAAGTGATGCTGAGTGGTAGTTACCTCGATTGGTCTGTAGCGTATAGCCATCAGAGGGTTTTGGCTCGCGACTGTGATCGGAAGGAGTATTACCCTGTTTGTGAACGGCGCTGATTTCAGTATTGAGTTGAACGGTGACATTTGCCTGCTGCGCCTCAGTGAGCAGCATATTGAGAATGTCTTTGGCGCTTTCATTGCAGAACAGTTGGCCGTGGTCACGCTCATGAAAAGGGATCTGATGTTTATCGATCAGCGCGAGAAAATCCCACTGCGTAAAACGACTCAGGGCTGATTTACAGAAGTGGGGGTTGTGTGACAGATAGTTGTCCGCATCAACCTGATAGTTGGTGAAGTTACAACGTCCGCCACCGGACATTAATATCTTCTTGCCAGCCTTGTTGGCATGATCGAGTATTAAGACGCTGCGGCCGCGTTTACCCGCTTCAATCGCGCACATCAGGCCAGCAGCGCTGGCACCAATGATAATTACGTCAATTCGATCTGTCATTAAACAGTAGGAGTAACAGCAAGAGGGGGCGGATATAACGACCGCTGTTATCTGAGCATAAAACTAATGAGCTCAGATAACAGCCAGTCAAGGGTTGATTAGTGATCGTGGCCGTCGTCGGTGTGCGGTGCCGCTTTTGCACCAGACTGTTTGATGCTGGCTTCTTCAACCAGTAGCGGGTAGAGATAACCAAAACCGAAGTCAGTGTCGAGTACAACTTTACCGGTCACAATTACTTGATCGCCGGGCGCTGCAGTGTCCTGACTGGTGATGATCAGGCTTGCGTTCTCCCCCTCACCACTGCCGTCTTCGATATGGATAAAGTTGCGTTTCATGATGCCGTTATTGGCCTTTGTCACTGTGCCACTAATAGTGACCATCTGATCTTTCAATGCCGCTTTTTCAAGATGGATGGCTTCAACACTTTTTGTCATTTCACCTGCATGGGCGAAACTAAAACCAAGCATAAAAAATATCGCCAGTGCGGTCTTTTTGTATAGGCGCATGGGTCTCTCCTTAAATATTACCTGTCGAACAGAAGTCGCGGGCATGTGATTGCAATA
>CALZIG010000236.1 GCA_945787585.1 uncultured Gammaproteobacteria bacterium
CGCATTCTGCAGTCTTCATTGTCCGATGACCCAGTTTACTAGTTATAACAACGCGCTGCAGTTGGCCAGTAATACGCCGCTTCGCTCTGTATCACAGCCAACTGAGCTTAAGCGTTATTGCTGATGAGTACGAATAAAGTAAAACTTCTACTACTAACATTAGCAATATTTATAAGTGGTGTTGCTGAGTCGGCAGAATGTGTAATTCTATTGCACGGCCTGGCTCGCACAGCAGATTCAATGGAAAAACTGGAAACGACGCTTTCGGGAGAAGGGTACAGCGTTGTTAATGTTGATTATCCATCAAGAAAACATTCTATTGAAGCACTGGCAAACATTGCGATTGAGCAAGGGTTGGAAGCGTGTGAGAAACAAAATACCTCGAAAATAAACTTTGTAACGCATTCGCTAGGCGGAATTCTGGTTCGGGTGTATTTTAATAAAGCAAGAGATGTGAACTTAGGTAGAGTCGTTATGTTAGGGCCGCCTAATCAGGGCAGCCAGGTGGTAGACAATCTAAAAGATGTGCCTGGTTTCGAATTGTTAAATGGTCCTGCCGGTATGCAGCTTGGAACTAACGCTACAGATATCCCGAAAACGCTCGGTCCGGTGAATTTTGAGCTTGGAGTCATTGCAGGAACGCAGAGTATAAACTTGATATTATCGACGTTCTTACCAAACCCAGATGATGGCAAAGTGTCCGTCGATGCGACTAAGGTAGAAGGTATGGATGATTTTGTTGCATTGCCGACTACGCATCCTTTTATGATGAAAAATAGTTCGGTCATAAAACAAACGGTGCATTTTCTAAAACATGGTGTATTTAAAGAAGAAAATGAGTCATAGCAAATCGTTCGAGCCGTTCGCTTTGTTCACCGAAATCTGTACCCTTTCAGCTCCGACGTTATGTTGAAAGGGAATGGTTCCTTAGTATATCGGGCGAATTTTTGTTGTAAGGTGCGACGATGTTTATCTAATAATCTTTTTGATCATGAAGCGAAAAAAGGCTTACGTCTTAGCTAAACTTTTACGTGAAAAAGGAATGATTGAACGTGCCCACAATTAAAAAATCTATATTGGTATCAGCATCACCTGCCGAGGTATTCGAGCTCATCGCAAATATAGAAGGTATTCCCAGATTTAGTTCTTCTATCGTCAAAGTTACACGCGTGGGTGACAACAATTATTATTGGCGGGTTGTTATAAACGGAATTCCTCTGGAGTGGAATTCTGAAATTCAAAGACAGGAAGCGCCTAAATATCATTCATGGCGCTCGATTTCAGGCCTTGAAAATCGAGGTGAGTGTACTTTGGAGCCAATGAATGGGAAGACAAAGGTGACTCTGATGATGGAATATCATCTGCCTGTTCGGATTGTTGAGAAAGCGCTGCATCCCATCATAGATAAGTTTGTAGAAGATGTGTATGAGGAAATACTGATCAATATCAAGAATGTGCTTGAGCGCTAGGGGGTATATGCGTCGCTTATATAAGTGCTGGAAACAGTAGAAATATAACGACGGAGGTTGCATTCGTGCGCAGAGGTCGGACACGTTTAATCAGTTATTTTACCTGATGTGCATCATGTTCAGGTTCGCTTCGGATGAGTTTGAACCGCTAGTCATCACTGCCATTAAAAGCACTCTTGTAATGAGAATGATTATCATTTACAATTTTAGTTTTCATGAGTATTTAAATTGGGGGCCAACGTTTGAACCGAAAAAATAAAGAGGTTTGCATATGAACGGCGGAAACCAGAATACAGTACAGATAGAAATTGGAGTGGAAAAACTTGAATCACTATTCAATAAAGGGGAAGTGTGTGCATATGATATTCGTTGTTTGAATTGTGAGACGAAGAAATGTGTACGGGATTTGTGCCTCAGAACATGCGTACGAAGTATGCAATGCAATCATGAGCAGGTTGGCTGTCAGCCCTACTGTGAAAAATCAGAAAAAAATACCATCAAGGCGTTTCAGTTTTTGATCACGCCTCACAAAGATATTTAGCAAAACGGGTATAGTGGTAATCCTCCCATTTTTAGCGGACAAGGTTAAAATTTATACTACCGTTATCGCTCATGCTGAATAAAATGACTCGGTGTATAGCGGGGGGCATTACACCCCAGCAATATGGTGCTTCCCTACCACCTTAACCGTACTTGCCTGTGGCCCAAAGTCACCTTGTTCTTCATCGAAGCGCACTTCGGTACCGACCTCTAGCTTGTCAAAATCCCGATTCAAGACGCTATGGCGATGAAAATAGATCTCCCTGCCATCAGGGGTATCGATCTTGCCATAGTCCTCTTCGGGAGAGAGCTGTGAGATACGCCCATGAGGTGGGGTTTCATGGGTCTTAATATGCTGGCTTCGACGTCGGCTGTAATCTTCGAGTTGCCGACGTGCGGCATCAAATGCATCGCGGATTGCGACATAGACATCTTCATGGGCATGATCCTGATCATGTTCACGGCTGACCACTAGTTCCTTGTCTGGTACGGTCAGGTCAATACGAATGTGGAACAGTTTACCTTTGTGATGATGTTGGTGGTGTTCCTCGACGACTATGCGACACCCCATGATCTGATCATAAAACTTATCCAGCTTTTCCGCCTTCTCGCGAACGTTTGCTTCCACTGCTTCGGATGGTTCCATGTTACGGAATGTGATCTGTAATGGTAGTTTCATCGGTAGACCTCCTTGTGATTTGTATCTTTAAAAATTCACTGCGGTGTCTTTTAAACGATCTTTTTTATGCGACAAGCATTAATCCTATGTTACTAATTATGCGCTTATTGCAAGATATTTGGGTAGTTATTATTGCTACCAATAAAAACATCCCTGCCCTGATCTGTCGATAGCGCTATAAGGCGCTGAAATCTATTGGTTGATTTGTCGCCTGGGTGTAATCTTAAGATTGAATCCATAGGTTCCATTGGCATCAATGCAACGGTAAGGAGTCACTTATGTCGGCACGCAAACGGATGATAGCGACGATTGAGGCTGAGACGAAATATACACGCCATCTGACCGGCAGGGATAGTCTGGATAGTTGTGTTATTGATGCGATGCGTGAGGTGCCGCGTGATGCGTTTGTGCCACCGGGGGTTAAGGCGTTTGCCTATAACGATAGTCCGTTGTCGATAGGGCATGGGCAGACCATATCCCAGCCCTTTATCGTTGCATTGATGACCGATCTGCTGGATCCGCAGGCGGATGATGTGGTTCTGGAGGTCGGCACCGGTTGCGGATATCAGGCAGCGATCCTGTCGCAGCTGGTCAGGCAGGTCTATAGCGTTGAGGTTATTGAGGCGTTGGCAACGGAGGCTGCGGAGACCTTGCGACGTTTGGCTTATTACAATGTGCAGGTCAAGGTGGGGGATGGGGCTCAAGGGTGGCTGGAGCATGCGCCCTATGATGGAATCATCGTTACTGCCGCGGCACCTTTTGTGCCGCAGCCGTTGATCGATCAGCTCAAGCCACATGCTCGGCTTGTGATACCGGTAGGGCAGCCGCATATGTCACAGTCTTTACTGCTCATTGAGAAGGATGGAGATGGAAAGATCAGTACACGTGATGTACTGGAAGTGGCCTTTGTTCCACTGAAGAGTGATAACGAAACAGAGGAGTATCGAGAGGCTCTTTAAGCTGCTTCGTTTAGCGCGCGCGATGATGCATCAGCGCTCTTTGTCGAGGGTATAATATGGTCTACAAGCTCCTTGCCGAGCTGGTGATGTTGCTCCACTTCGGCTTCATCGTATTTGCCGTACTGGGGGCGCTGTTGGTGATGCATTGGCCGCGGCTGGTATGGTTGCATCTGCCTGTGGTCCTGTGGGCGATAGCGATTGAGTTTTATGGTGGCATCTGTCCACTAACACCTCTGGAGAACTGGTTGCGTATTATGGAGGACGAAAGCGGTTATGCTGAGGGTTTTGTTGCACACTATCTCGGTGCTGTGATCTATCCCGGTGAAATCACAGCTTCGATCGGAATAATGCTTGGCGTCGGGGTGCTGATGATCAATCTTGTTCTTTATGGCTGGATCATAAAGCGGCGACTTCATCGGCGATCAAGATAACGGTATGTAATGACCTTAAATGGTCTATTTCAAGGTATTTACAGGCGTATCACAGGAGGTGAATCATGACTACTAAAGATGAACTTCAGGACACCATCACACAGATGGTACAACGGGGAAAAGGTATTCTCGCCGCAGATGAAAGTCTGCCGACCATCGCCAAACGCTTTGCGCCGATTGATGTGGAATCCACCGAAGAGAACCGCCGCGCTTATCGCGCGTTGCTGTTTACCGCGCCCGGCATTGAGGACTACATTAGCGGCGTGATTGAATTCGAGGAGACCCTTGCACAGAGCGCTGATGACGGCA
>CALZIG010000237.1 GCA_945787585.1 uncultured Gammaproteobacteria bacterium
CGGTCCATATCTGCACCGGACATATCGAGCTGCTCTTCGAGCTTCGCTACTTTTTCTTTCAGTTTAGGGAGCTGATCTTCTTGCGCTACTTTGGAAGTAATCAGGATCGTAACTAACAGAAATATAAAAGTAGCGAGCATCAACAACGCGACGTCTGAGAAGCTCTCATGAACATTGGTGTAAGTAAATTTACGTCTATCTTTCACGTGAATGGCGCTGATTAACGGCTATCAATTATTCATCGGGGGGTCGGCGCGGGCGAAAGCGTAACAGATCTTTAAGGCGCTGCCAGAAGGTACGGTTGAGGTTCTGCATCAGGCGCGCCTCCTGTCGCATTAACATATAACACTGCCGGTTCATCTCAATACTTTCCAGCAGCGAGGTGCGCTCTTCCTGAGAGAGTCCGCGCAGTTTCTCGACCTCTTCGCGAAACTCTTCCATCGCACCGCGTGAGGCACCAAAGGCCGACTGTAGAAACTTAACGCGCTCACCCAGCGAGGCCATTTCAGCATCAAGAAAACGGATGTCTCGTTCCAGCGAAGGTTTGAAATCTGCAGAACAGTAGACGAGGCAGATGCGCATGGTGCGATCAAACAGCCCTTCGACGCCCTGCTCGGTAATCTGTGCGAAGACGCGCAGTAGTACGCCACCCAGAATGGCGCCAAGTAAGGTGGTGTAAAAGGCGGTGCCCATTCCGCCCATCGCTTTACGCAGCCCCTGGAGTAGCTGATCCTGATCATGACCCAGTGCATCAAGCGAGCTGGTCAGACCGGTCAAAGTGAGCGTCAAACCCATCACGGTGCCGATGAGTCCCAGCGTAATCAACAGATTGCCTGCCACTTCAATCGAACGACTCATGCGTTGAAAGACGGCCAGTTCTACATTGAGTAGCGCTTCGGCATCGGGCTTGCTGTTGCTGTCCATCGCCATCTTCAGCGACTGGAAATACCGAGCCACGGCACGACTCTCTGAATGCACTTCAAATCCGATCAAGCCCTTCTCTCTAACCTCTGACTCAATCTGTCGTGCAGCAATCGACTCTTTAGTGAGCGCGATACTTAAGGCAAGGCTGGCGGCGAGTCCAAACACAAAGAATGCAAGGATGATCCATGTAATGCGGGTCTTGTCTTGCTCGAGGACACCCCAGATACCGGCATCCTGATAAAAACCAAAATAGACGGCGGTGGCTGCCAGTGCCCAGGTAAACCACAATAGCAACGTGCGATAGGGGCGATGCCTCATGCAGCGGCCTTGCTACACATCATCACACACAGCTGCTTAGCAGGATTACTTGCCACCGTCCTATCCCCCCGAACTCATATTATTATTCCTAATAGATCGAAATATAAAACAGAAAGGGCCTAATGTCTTGTTTAAGCGGTTGCTGATCTGATAATTAACGGCGTAGAAAACGAATCCAGCGCCAGATATTCAACAGGCTCGACAATGAAGCGGCCAGATAGGTGAATGCGCACGCGCGTAGGATTTTTTTGGCGGCGCGCTCCTCAGTCGGAGTGAGATACTGCCCCGCCTTGATCAGTGGCATCGCTTTACCAAAGCTGGCATCCCACTCCACTGGTAAAGTCACAAGATGCACCAGTGCGGAGACCCCCAGGCTTGCCAGCCCGATTAAAAACATCAATATCCCTGCCGAAGGTGCCCGTGTGACCCCCACCAGCAGCGGCACTGCAAACATCGCCAGCGACCCCGCCTTTTCGGTGACCTGGGCGATCCGCACCAACTTGCCGCGCAGCAGCAATTTCGGATCGCCTTGCTGATGCTGAATCGCATGCCCCACCTCGTGAGCTGCCACTGTGACGGCGGTGAGTGACTTGCCATCGAAATTGGCCTCACTGAGCCGCACGCAACGATCAGTTGGATCGTAGTGATCGCCCAGCGTCGTCTTTTCGACTTTCACCGCTTCCAGCCCACACTTGCTCAACAGGTGACGTGCAAATTCTGCCCCGTTCCCCGGATAACGCTCCTGATGCTGACTGTATCGTGAAAGTACAGAGCGCGCCCACAACTGTGGGCCAAAGATCAGCGCTAACAATAAGATGGCTAAAACGACTAGATGCATCTAATCACACCCAGCAATGGGCGTTCATGCCCATAATAACGCCCGATAATGGATGCGCTAACTAGCCACCACTCATCTGAGCAATTGGCTTGCGGTTGGCAGGGCCTATCGCACGCATGTGGCGACTCTTCTGTTGCGCAGAGGCCAGGTCAATCATGTGTGGCTGAAAGTAGACACCACGAAACTCGCCATCGACCGGCTCAATAGAAAGGTAGTAAGTCGAACCCGCAGCAAACTCGAAACGTTTTGTGTGCTTCATCTGCTTAAATTCGCGAAACGGGCCAGCGTTTGTCAGCGACTTGATGGTGACATCCACTTCGCCCGGCTTAAGATGTACCACGGTATATTCGGATTTAACCAGATACAGCAACAACTCTTTGTTCAATTCCACCGCAATACGGTTATCTGCTGCACCCATATAGCGCTCCGTATCAGGGCGTAGAAAATAGATAACCGCGTAGTCACCAGAACCACCCTGTACCCATGAATGCCCCTGATTAAACTCTGAGAACTTCGGCCAGCCAGTACACCCCGCCAGCGATAACACCAACAGCAGCGCGACTATCTCTCTTTTTCGCAGCATTTCTAACGCCCCCACAACTGAATTAAACCATGCACTGTGCACCGATCATCTCATTCATTTCTTACCAAAACAAGCGCTTAAAGGGCAGCTACCCCCTGTTGTACCCCCCATAATAAATGGATAATCACTACCAAATACTTGCCACATCCCTTCGCGTTTGATTCAATACCCTGTTTTACCCGCGCGCAATAACAATATGGCCACCGCTGCCCGTACGAAAAAGGTACGTGAGACAGGCGCACTAACAGGAAATTTCGCTTACGGGTGCCCTGAAAAGCACGCAAACAAACATGCATCCGTAACTTTAAGCCACCGATTTAAAAAGAATTTATAACCTTTAAGGGAGAAGAATACACATGTCTGCTAAACATCCAGTCATCGTCGTGACGGGCTCATCAGGCGCGGGCACCACCACGGTCAAAAATGCATTCGAGCATATGTTTCACCGTGAGGGCATCAATGCCGCCGTCATCGAAGGGGACGCTTTCCACCGCTATGACCGCCTGACCATGAAAGAAAAAGTGGCTGAAGCCGCGGAAAAGGGCATCATGGACCTGAGCCATTTTGGCCCTGATGCGAATATTTTCGATAAGCTCGAGGCCCTTTTCAAGAACTACGGCGAGTCTGGTACCGGTCAAATGCGTAAATACCTGCATAACGAGGCAGAAGCGGCACCCTATAAACAAGACCCCGGCACCTTCACACCGTGGGAGTCAGTCCCTGAAGGCACCGACCTGCTGTTCTACGAAGGGCTGCATGGCGGCGTAGTCACCAAGGATGTCAATGTGGCGAAGTGGGTCGACCTGCTGGTGGGCGTGGTACCGATTGTTAATCTGGAGTGGATCCAGAAAATCCACCGCGATACTGCCCAGCGCGGCTACTCTGCCGAGGCGGTTACCAACACCATTCTCCGTCGCATGCCAGACTATGTGAATACAATCACTCCGCAGTTTTCACGTACTGATATTAACTTTCAGCGTGTGCCAGTGGTTGATACCTCAAACCCTTTTATCTCGCGTGATATTCCGACCCCGGATGAGAGCCTGATTGTGATCCGTTTCAGGCATCCAGAAAAACATGACATGCCATACTATCTTTCAATGTTGAAGGATTCGTGGATGTCGCGCCCAAACACCATTGTATTGCCGGGTGGCAAGATGGGGCTGGCGATGGAGATTATCCTCAACCCAGTCGTACATGACCTGATGGAAAATAAACGGACTGCCTAAGTACCTGCCTTTCTTAAGGCAAAATTTAAGTAGCAGACTAAACGCCATCCCCTTCGGATGGCGTTTTTTTATCTCGTAAAGGCTAAACCTCATGCCTATCAATATGATAAAAACAACTATAGCTAATTGATTAATTTTAGACCTGACCTTTTTATTTTATCCAAGATCAAACTTAATGCCCTGAGCAAGCGGTAACTCTCGACTCCAGTTGATGGTGTTGGTCTGACGTCGCATGTACGCCTTCCAGCAGTCGGAGCCTGCCTCACGTCCGCCGCCGGTCTCTTTTTCGCCGCCGAAGGCGCCGCCAATCTCTGCGCCAGAAGTGCCAATATTGACGTTTGCGATGCCACAGTCGCTCCCTTGTGCCGATAGAAACCGTTCCGCGTGCTGCAATGTGTTGGTGAAAATCGCGGAGGAAAGCCCTTGCGGTACATCGTTTTGCAATGCAATCGCCTCATCGAGAGCCTTATATTTCATTACATAGAGAATGGGCGCGAAGGTCTCCGCTTTCACCACATCAAGCTGATGATCGACTGCGATCAAAGTCGGTGTCACAAAATAGCCTTTGCCACGTCTCGGCGTGCCACCATAGAGCAACCGTCCCCCCTGCTGCTGTGCCTGCGCGATCGCAGCATTAAACCCTGCCACCGCAGCCTGGTCGATCAACGGCCCCATCAGTGTCTTTTTACGTAATGGATTACCCATCCGTACCTGCCCGTATGCGTGAATCAATGCGGCAATCAGCTTTTTATAAATCTTATGATGCACGATCAAACGGCGGGTCGAGGTACACCGTTGCCCGGCCGTACCGACGGCCCCAAAAACAATCGCGGGAATCGCCAGCTCGAGGTCAGCGCTTTGGTCCACAATAATCGCATTGTTGCCACTACACTCGAGCAGATAGCGCCCCAGACGACACGCGACACGTTCGGCAACCTGATGACCGACCTGGCTTGACCCGGTAAAGGACATCAACGCCACGCGTTGATCATCGACAAAGCGCTGTGCCAGTGCATTATCCACCGGCAGGAAGAGCGAAAAAATACCGGGATGCCCCATCTTTTCCAAGACCTGATGACAGATCTGTTGCACGGCAACCGCACACAGCGGGGTCTTTGATGACGGCTTCCACACCACCGTATTACCGCAGATCGCAGCGATAAAGGCGTTCCACGCCCACACGGCCACCGGAAAATTGAATGCACTAATCACACCGACGACGCCCAGTGGATGCCACTGCTCATACATGCGATGCTCGGCACGTTCGGAGTGCATGGTGTTTCCGTACAGCATGCGGGACTGCCCAACGGCGAGGTCGGCGATATCAATCATCTCCTGTACCTCGCCATCCCCCTCCTGTTTGATCTTGCCCACCTCCATCGCTACCAATGATCCGAGGGCATCTTTGTTTTCGCGCAGCGCATTGCCGATCTGGCGAATCACTTCGCCACGTTGTGGTGCGGGCACACGCGCCCACACACGTTGCGCGGCAACACTTTCGCGCATCACCTTTTCGTAATCTTTTGCGCTACTGGCGTAGACGCGCGCAATCAACTCACCCGTAGCGGGATTGAATGATTCAATCACCCCGGCATCGCGTGTCTTTAACCAATGACCATTACTGTAGGTTGCCGCATTATTTTTTTTCAGCCTCAGGGCCTTCAGCAGATCCATCGCGTCGCTCCTTTAGAGTTAGCTTGCTTATGCGTAATACTTGCCGAAGCGGTTATTCACCACCTCTGCGAGCGTGATCGATTCCTGGGTGACAAAGCCCTGGTATCGATCACTATTCTCCAGCACGATATCCATGGCGCTGCAAATACCGGCAGCGGTCGTTACCTGAATCGATGACCACAGCTTGCCTGCGATCTCCTGCGGATAGACTTTCTTGACATAGTTTTC
>CALZIG010000238.1 GCA_945787585.1 uncultured Gammaproteobacteria bacterium
AAAAAATAAAAGCTGTTTTAACGGAGTATAAAATGGTCTCACGCCGTAACATCATCATCGCGATTACCCTTATCATCATCGTCGCTGCCTACCTGTTTTTCAGCCGAGAAAAACCACTCTCCGTCTCTACCCACATTGTCGAACGTGGTGACGTTACTGCTACGGTCGCCAACACCCGTGCCGGTAGCGTTAAGGCGTGTCGTCGTGCGCGCCTTGCGCCCACCATTGGTGGTCAGATTGCGTCGCGTGTCGTTAATGAAGGTGACGCCGTCAAAACCGATCAATTACTGTTAGAACTGTGGAATGATGATCTTCAGGCACAGCTGGCACTGGCAAACAGTGAATCTGATGCGGCGGCAGCTCAAGCCAGCCAAATGTGTTTAAAGGCGGACGAGGCAAAACGTGAGGCAAAACGCCAGCAGGCGCTGTATCAAAAGCAACTGGTGGCTGAAGAGGTGGTCGATCGCGCACAAACAAACGCAAAGGCGCAACAGGCGAGCTGTAAGGCGGCCATTGCAGGCAGCGAGGTGAGTAAACGTCGCATCGATGTGGCGCAGGCGATGCTCGAGCGTACCCGTATTCGTGCACCCTTTGATGGCACCATCGCTGAAATCAATGGCGAACTGGCGGAATATGTTACGCCTTCACCGATTGGGATATCGACACCACCTGCGGTAGACCTGGTCGATACCAGTTGTCTCTACATCTCCGCACCGATCGATGAAGTCGATGCTCCACGTATTCAGACAACAATGAACGCGCACATCTCGCTTGATGCCTTTCCCAACAGACGTTTCGATGGCATTGTACAGCGCATCGCCCCGTATGTGCTGGCGGTGGAAAAGCAGGCGCGCACCGTTGAGGTCGAAACGGTCTTCACCAATCCCGAAGCGTTCAAACAGATGCTGCCCGGCTACAGCGCCGATGTGGAGATCATTCTCGATACACGTCGTGATGTGATTCGGGTGCCAAGTGAGGCGATCATCCGCGACACCTTTTCACAGGATGCAGCGACACAGGCCGCCGTGATGGTGATGCATGGCGATGGTCTGCTCGAACACCGCCCGATTAGCCTCGGTATCTATAACTGGCAATTTACCGAAGTGCTGGATGGCCTCAAGGCAGGTGAACAGATCGTGCTCTCGGTTGATCGCGAAGGCGTTGTCGATGGCGCTTACGCCATGAGTGAGTCACAGACTTCAGGTTCTGCTAGATAATGATTCAGCTTGAAAGCATCCACCGTATCTTTGAGGTCGGTGATCAACAGGTTCACGCACTAAATGACATCTCGCTGGAGATCAATGATGGTGAGTACCTCTCAATCATGGGCCCATCGGGGTCAGGTAAGTCGACACTGCTCAACTTGATTGGTCTGCTTGATCAACCCACCTCGGGCGAATACATCCTCAACAATCAGAAGATCACTGCCATGAGTGATGACCAGCAGGCGGAAGTGAGGCGTAATCAAATCGGCTTTGTGTTCCAGTTTTTTCATCTCGTACCTCGCCTCACCGCAATGGAAAATATTGAGTTACCGATGGTGCTGGCGGGTATCCCCACTGCTGAACGCCATCAGCGGGTTGAGAAGATCCTGGATGCCGTCGGTCTTGAAGGACGTGCTCACCATAAACCAGAGCAGCTCTCCGGCGGCCAACGCCAACGGGTTGCGATTGCACGTGCCACCATCATGCAACCGAGCGTACTGCTCGCCGATGAACCCACCGGCAATCTTGATAGCGTCTCCGGCGGTGAAGTGGTCGAAATGCTGGAGACGCTCAATAAACAGGGCATCACGCTGATCGTCGTCACCCACGATGCCGCACTCGGCGCGCGCGCCGCGCGTGAAATAAAGATGGTTGACGGCCGCGTCGTTAATGATCTCAACAATACCTTGCAGTCGTCATAGTGATGCGGATTCGCGATATCTTCTCACTCACCTTTGGCGCACTCAACGGTTACCGCTTTCGTACTGGGCTGATGCTGCTGGCGATGGCGATCGGGGTCGCTTCAGTGGTGGTACTGACCTCACTCGGCGAAGGGGCACGCCGTTACATTATCGATGAATTTGCCTCACTCGGCACCAATCTGTTGATCGTGCTGCCGGGGCGTTCCGAAACCAGCGGCGGCATGGCCACTATGTTAATGAGTGACACCACGCGTGACCTGACACTCGACGATGCGCGCGCACTGCAGCGTAGCAGTCATATTCGACGCCTGGCACCGGTCAATATTGGTGCATCACCACTATCGTGGCGTGAACGTGAGCGCGAAGTACCGGTATTTGGCTCCAGTAGCGAACTGATCGACATTCGTCACTGGAAGATGGCACAGGGACGCTTTCTTCCATCGCTAGATCTGGAGCAGGCATCCCCGGTCTGTGTGATTGGTGCTAAATTGCGTACCGAACTGTTTGGCAATCACAATGCCATCGGTGAATGGGTTCGACTTGGTGACCGACGCTTTCGCGTGATCGGCATACTTGCCACCGAAGGACGCGCCGTGGGCATCGATGTCGAAGAGGTAATCGTCATTCCGGTGGCTTCGGCACAGGCGCTGTTCAACGAGCCATCGCTGTATCGTATTATCATCGAGGCCAATGATCGCGATGCGATCAAACGTGCCAGTGAGTTTGTCAAAAAAACCATCCGTGACCGCCACCAGGGTGAAGAGGACATTACCCTTGTCACGCAGGATGCAGTACTCGCCACCTTCGACAAGATCTTCCGTTCGCTCACCTATACCGTGGCGGGCATCGCTGCCATTAGTCTTGCCGTGGCCGGCATCCTGATCATGAATGTGATGCTGGTGGCCGTCTCACAACGCACCTCTGAAATCGGCGTATTGAAAGCACTCGGCGCTTCGCAACGGCAGATCGTCACCCTCTTCCTGAGTGAAGCCGCCATGCTTTCATTTACCGGCGCATGCCTCGGCCTGCTGATTGGTGAGGGCTGTAGCTGGCTAATCGGCTACTTCTTCCCCGCCATCACCATGGGCGCACCGTTATGGGCAGTCGCTGCTGCAGTCGCTGTGGCGTTGATCACCGGGCTACTGTTCGGCGCGATGCCCGCACGCCGTGCCGCGCGGCTTGATCCGGTGCTAGCATTGGCACACCGGTAGCGCAATCGATCATGTTAATTCACGACTTTATTAAACTCACCACCCGCTCTGTGATCGCCCATCGCATGCGCAGCTTTCTCACCGCACTCGGCATCGCGATCGGGGTGGCGGCAGTCGTTCTACTCACTTCTATTGGTGACGGCCTGCACCGCTTTGTGCTCGCTGAGTTCACTCAGTTTGGCACTAACCTGATCGGCATTAATCCTGGCAAAGCAACGACTGCCGGAACGTCGATTGGCATCTTTGGCACCGAACGACCACTCACGATTGATGATGCCGTCGCACTCGAAAAACTGCCTGACATTGAAGCCGTGGTACCGGTGGTACAGGGCAACGCAGAAGTTGAATCTAGCTATCGTCAACGGCGCACCACCGTCTACGGCATGGGAGGCAATATGCCGCTGGCATTTCGTGCCAACATCGCACTGGGTAGATTCTTTATCGATGATGACCCAAACAGTCCACGTGCAGTCGCCGTGCTCGGCAGTAAACTACGCAGTGAACTCTACGGCAATACCAATCCACTGGAACA
>CALZIG010000239.1 GCA_945787585.1 uncultured Gammaproteobacteria bacterium
AAATTCAACCAGCACAGAACCTTCGGCATGTTTGGTGTAATTACGGGTGATGTTGATGGTTCTGAGTTCGTCGGGGGCTCGACCGCTGGGGCGCATAAAGATGAATCCTTTTGATGTTTGAGAATTTCGGCGCAGATTATACCCCGGATCGGTGTGCGAATGGGGTTCTCCTGTTGCTGATGAGCGCGATGCACTATGATGTGGGCTTTTAAATCGATAGAAATTGGGAATGCGATGATACGAAGCATGACAGCCTTTACTCGCCAGAGCCGCGAGGCGGAGTGGGGCGTACTGAGTTGGGAGCTGCGTTCGGTGAATCACCGCTACCTGGAGGTGACGCTGCGCCTGCCGGAAGAGCTGCGTGTGCTGGAGATGGCTGCCCGAGAACATATTGCCAAACGGCTCAAACGCGGCAAAGTGGACGGCTTTTTACGTTATCAGCCGCAACAGTCAGTCGAGGGCGGCTTGCAGCTCAACGCTGCATTGATTGATTCTCTGTTGCAGGCAAATGAGACGGTGGAGGGGTTGATGGAGAACCCGGCGCGCACCGGACCGCTCGATATCCTGCGCTGGCCAGGGGTGTTGCAGTCACCGGAGGCGGATCTGAGCGAGCTTAAAAAGGAGACGTTGGCGCTATTGGCGCTGGCGCTGGATGATCTGGTCGCGGCGCGTGAGCGCGAAGGGGCCAGTATGAAGACGATGATCGAGCAGCGTTGTGATGCGATGACGGCCGAGATAGTCAAGGTTCGCGCCGTGATGCCCGATATCCTCACTGCGCAGCGTGAAAAGATGGTCGCGCGTGTGGCGGAGTTACAGGTTGAGCTGGATAACGATCGGATTGAACAGGAGATCGCGATCATCACGCAGAAGAGCGATGTGGCTGAAGAGCTGGATCGCATCGAAGTGCATCTCGATGAAGTGCGACGGGTGCTGGTGCAGGATGAACCGGTCGGACGACGCCTCGATTTTCTGATGCAGGAGCTCAATCGCGAAGCCAATACACTCGGCTCAAAATCGATTGCGACCGCGAGCACTTCGGTGTCGGTCGAGATGAAGGTGCTGATCGAGCAGATGCGTGAACAGGTTCAGAATATTGAATAAACAGCGCGGTAGCGTTCGTTAATGATTTAAGGAGTAATTGTGTCAGGCATGCTTTATATCGTTGCAGCACCGTCCGGGGGTGGCAAAACCAGCCTCGTCAAGGCGTTGCTGGAATCCAATAGTGATATCAAACTGTCGGTTTCGTACACTACGCGGCCGCCGCGGCCGGGTGAAGTGGACGGCGTGAATTACCATTTTGTCGATGAAGCGCGCTTTCATCAGATGGTGGGGAACGGCGCTTTTCTGGAATACGCCGAGGTATTTGGCTGTTTTTACGGCACTGCGCAGGCGGCAATTAATACGTTACTGAAGCAGCGAATCGATGTCGTGCTGGAGATCGACTGGCAGGGGGCGCAACAGGTGCGTAAATTGATGCCCGCGTGCCGCTCAATTTTTATCGTACCGCCATCACGTGCCGAGCTGGAACGACGCCTACGTGGGCGAGCACAGGATAGTGAAACGGTGATTGCACGGCGTACTGCCGAGGCGGTGGAGGAGATGTCGCACTATGGTGAATTCGATTATCTGGTGGTGAATGATGATTTTAATCACGCGCTAGCAGACCTGAAAGCCATTTTTCGTAGCAGACGGCTGGAAATAGGGGTGCAAAGCGAGTTGTTGAAGGCGCAGCTCACACAGTTACTGGCGTAACATTGCCCGCGTAGTGCGGATTAAAAACGGCGTAAATGGATGCGGGGATATGCGAAAGCTGAAAATGGGTCTATACTTCGCTGTTGTTTCCCCCCGATAGAATCATATTTTAGAGTGTTTAGGAGTATTGACGATGGCGCGCGTAACTGTAGAAGATTGCTTGGAAAATGTAGATAACCGTTTTGAACTGGTACTGGTTGCGAGTAAACGTGCGCGTCAATTGGCGAATGGTAGTGAGAGTCCACTGGAATGGGAAAACGACAAACCTACCGTGGTTGCATTGCGCGAAATTGCTGAAGGGCATGTGACCGCCTCTATTCTTGAAGAAAAGCCAGCGGCGATTGTGGACGAAGACGCGCTGCTAATGGGTGATGACGAAGCGGCGCCATCACAAGAGGGTAAGGTTGACTGGCCACCCGCCATGAGCTAAGCCTTGAGCGTTCCTGTTCCGGCAGAATTTCCTGATATCACCATCCCCAGCGAGGCACGTGCGGACGCTGCCTATGAAGTGCTGCGCTTCGCGCTGGAGCCTTATCTTGATGAGGCGCAGATTGCTACCATCTACCACGCCTATCTCTTTGGCGCGCAGGCTCATCAGGGGCAGATGCGTCAGTCAGGTGACCCTTATATTAGTCATCCGTTAGCCGTCGCTGCAATTCTCGCCGAGATGCGGATGGATGCTGATAGCATCGCGGCGGCGATTCTGCATGACGTGATTGAAGACACCCCGACCGGAAAGGAACAGATCGCCGAACGTTTTGGTGAAGATGTCGCACAACTGGTGGACGGCGTTAGCAAACTGACGCAGATTGAGTTTGAGAGTCGGGTTGAAGCGCAGGCGGAGAATTTCCGCAAGATGCTATTGGCGATGGTGCAGGATATCCGCGTGATCATCATCAAGTTGGCGGACCGACTGCACAACATGCGCACACTGGGCGCGATGCCCAGCGATAAGCGTCGCCGCATTGCACGCGAGACATTAGACATCTACGCCCCGATCGCCAACCGCCTGGGGATGAATGTGATGCGTTCAGAGCTGCAGGAGCTTGGGTTCTCTGAATACTATCCGATGCGGCATCGTGTTATCGCGGAATCGGTACGCAAGGCGCGTGGCAATCGTAAAGAGATTGTCAGCAAGGTGCAGGCAGCGATCGAAGAACGGCTACAGGAAGATGGATTAGAGGGCGTCGTCGATGGACGGGAAAAGTTGCTTTATAGCATCTATCAAAAAATGCGCCATAAGCAGTTGTCATTTTCTGAAGTGTTCGATGTTTACGCCTTTCGTATCACGGTCAGCTCGGTGGATAGTTGTTACCGTGTCTTAGGCGCGATTCACAATCTCTATAAACCGCTGCCGGGCAAGTTCAAGGATTATGTGGCGATTCCCAAAGCGAACGGTTATCAGTCACTGCACACTATTCTGTTTGGCCCCTACGGGGTGCCGATCGAGGTACAGATTCGCACCCGGGAAATGGATCGCCTTGCCGAGGCGGGCGTCGCGGCGCACTGGCTCTATAAACAGAGTGACGAACAGGGCAGTTTTGCCGAAGGGCGCTCGCACCGCCATGTGCGCGAGTGGATGCGCAGCCTGCTGGAGATGCAGAAGAGTGCGGGCGACTCGCTCGAGTTTCTTGAGAACGTCAAGATAGACCTCTTCCCCGAAGAGGTCTATGTGTTCACCCCGCAGGGCGCGATTATGGAGTTGCCGCGCGGTTCTACCGCAGTGGACTTTGCCTACGCAGTCCATACCGACGTAGGCAACCGCTGCGTGGCGGCCAAGATTGATCGCCGCCTCGCGCCACTGAGTACGCCACTGGTCAATGGGCAGACGGTGCGGATCATCACCGCCCCGGCGGCGCAGCCCAACCCGACGTGGCTTAATTTTGTGGTCACCGGCAAGGCGCGCACCAACATTCGTCACTATCTGAAGAACCTGCAGCGCGATGAATCGATTGAACTAGGTCGACGTATGCTGGAGCAGGCGCTCAAAGGCTATGCACTCTTGCTCAGTGATCTTTCACCGGGTTACATACAGATGATTATTGACGAATTTCGTAGCAATACATTGGAGGATGTTTACGAAGATATCGGCCTGGGTAACCGCCCCGCGCCGCTGGTGGCGCGACGGATTGCCGAGTCGCCCGTGTTCAAAGGCGATGTGCAGAGTCGATCTCAGACCCTCAAACACGCCTTCAGTCGCTACATGCCGGCATGGCTAGGGGGTACCAAGATGCGTCCGCTGGCGATCTCCGGTACGGAGGGAATGGTGGTGACATTTGCACGCTGTTGTCACCCGATTCCGGGGGATTCGATTCAGGGCTTTGTCTCGGCGGGCCGCGGTATCGTGGTGCATACGCAGTCGTGTAAGAATGTTGCCGAGTTCCGCAACAGCCCGGAGAAATGGGTCGACGTGCGCTGGGAAGCGAATATTCAAGGTGAGTTTCCGGTGGATATTCGCATCGATGTGATCAATCGGCGCGGCGTGCTGGCGATCATTGCCTCTGCGATCTCAGAGATGGATACCAATATTAATAATGTTACGATCGATAGCCGTGACGGCAAATATAGCGCGATTACGTTTTCACTCTCGGTGCAGGGGCGTGTGCATCTGGCGCGAGTGATGCGGCATGTAAAGACGTTGGAAATGGTGTCGCG
>CALZIG010000240.1 GCA_945787585.1 uncultured Gammaproteobacteria bacterium
AATGCTTTCTTTGTATCACTGCTATAATTTTTTGATGCTAGTTTTCTGATCAGGATACTGGGTGCCTCTTCTCCGGAAAGCAATGAAGCCACAAAGCGCTGAATGTTATCCCATTCACGGACAAGCAATTTTTCATTGATAAATTGCGTCGGCTTCACTATAAACGCATCGTAATCTTTCGCGTCACCAAACCCCCAAAATGTTTCGCGATGTGGCTTAGGAATACGTGGCGCAAAGACTAAGTCCGTTAAATCAAATAACCCGAAGTTAAGGGCATTGGTCCCGTGTTTGTCTGTGGAGATGTAATTTGGTCTAAGCTCCGATGTATTTTGTTGGTGTACCATTTCAAAGAGAAAGTGACCCTCGTATTCATTCGTACCTATGAGCATGCTGGCCAAGGAAAAACCATTTAAGATTTCATTATAGCTGGATACACCAATACCTCGGCCAAAGTACTTTTTAGAATGGCGTGCTTTGATATTCCGTAGACTGGTTCCCAGTTTAAGTCCATCCGCACTGGCATGCATAATGGAATTAATGTACCACTGCTTATAAATGGGAAATTGCGCTGACGCATTATTAATGATGTCGATGGCCGCCACAAGTGTTTCGTTACGAAGATAAGCAGCTTCAGCCGTTAGTAACGCCGATTCATTCAGATCAGAAATGCTGGCCATTTTTCGTGTACCTAGTCGTATCGCATTAGCTAAGACCGCAGCCACAATTAATTCTTTGTCTTGATTAATTTTTGTTGATTTAGCCAGGATAGATTCAAAGGCGTGGGTAAAACCTGTTTTTTGACTGACGAACTGGATAACATCGACGATACTACGTTGATGGAAACCGGCGAACAAACCTTCATTAGAATCAGCGGCTTTTTTTAATGGCCGCAATCGCCAGGTTGGCTCACCCTTTTTATCTTCAATGATTATAATGTCTTCGTTTTCGCCCTTTAAAATGGCTTGGTTAACCGTTTGATAGAGTTGCGTGAGATCGTGTTGTTTGATGTTCAGTGTTTTCTGTATGGGGGCAGTTAACTTGTCATAGCCGAGTTGTTTCAGAAGAGTGCGCTTCTTTTTAAGCCACTTATTGGGTGGCATTAGGTCATCTTCCACTTTCTTATATTTGATGCTGTATTGCAGCGTTAATTTATTCGTGGTGATGTAATAGGCCATTCTTTTATAAAGAAGAAATTCAAATCGGTTGTGAATCACCGCACCATCTTGCAGAATATATTCCCGATCACGTTGGCCTATCCAAGATTGAAGGTTTTGCGGCAGGAGCGTGTTGTAAAACGTCTTATTACCTACCGCCGTCTTGGTGTAGGACACGACTTCTTTGAGTAAATCGTCATGGGTTACAGCAAAATCAATGGTTAAGAATAAAGGCCTTAAATTGAGCGTGATAGCGTCTTTCACACTGTCTATATATTTCCAGAATAAGGTTTCTTTATCAAGGTTATCACCGACAAGAAGTGTTGCCGCTGTCAGTAGCTCACTTTCGGGGATATGTTGATAAATAACACTTCTTGGGATTTGTTTGGGATCCGTGTGTTGCTTGATAGCGATGAGTAAATTGCTAACATTTTTTCGGGTCTCTATAATGCGATCGAGCTGGTGCAGTGCTTCCTCTTTGGCATATTCTTTAGCGTTGGCTTGATATTCTAGTGTACGCTTCTTCAACGCATCCAACAGGTTATCATTTAGCACCTGGAATCGAGTAAAACAATAACACAGCAAATAGAGTTGCATTGAATGGGTGTTGATCTGTTTTAATCTCGGACCGTTATAGTAGTGGATCAAGCCTGCATAATATTGAATCGTTGTTGTGGGTAACCGCAATTTTGGGATGACCGTTTGTGCCATAGTGAAAATGGGTTTCAATTGACCGTGTTTTTCGATTTCCTTATCAAGTTCCCTGGTATTAAATCCCTTCATCTCTTGTTTTATGCTAATAATATGATGGAGGTTGTTTGTTTTGTCCAATAACGATAACACCACATCACGCTGAATTTTATGGGTATGTCGTTGGTACACGTGAGCCACTCGATTATTTTCTTTATTCCATACTTCACTCACAAGATTTTGCAGGGTAGTATAAGCAGGGATGACCACATGATGCTTTACACATAAATCTAATAAAGTTTTACAGAGTTGTCGTTGTCTCGGATGAGAGGGCGCGCATTGCAGAAGATCATTTTCAATTGCCGTGAGCTTATCGCCTGTAAACCGGTGGCTGTTACATAATGCCAGGACCTTATTTTCAATACGCACAAGCTTACGATGCTCGCTGGGCAGTGATTTGGGTGATCGCCGATTAGGGAAGTATCGCTTCATTACATGCTGACGTTCGAGCGTGATATCTCGATAATTGAATTTGACCAAGGTTTGTTTGATTTTAAAAAAGACGAGGCAAACAGCGAAATAGATGGCATCCTCCATCACATTAAAGCAATTTAAGGTTTTAGTTTCTTGCACATTAAAGGTGAAATAATCAGCTCGTTCGGCATCATTAAGCACAGGAGTACCGTAGATGTCTAATTGTTCTGTGGCATTCAGTAGACGTGTTTTGGGATTAGGCATTCCGGGCACCTGGGGGATAGGTTTGTGTCCCGCACTAAAAGCCAGTAATATTGATTACTGGATCGTATGGGGATA
>CALZIG010000241.1 GCA_945787585.1 uncultured Gammaproteobacteria bacterium
GATGTGGCGGTGTTGTTTGAACGGCGCGATCTGGTTTCTGTTGCCGTTGTTAATGAGCTAGGCGAACTGCTGGGACGCATTACCATCGATGACGCGGTGGATATCATGTTAGCCGAGGCCGACAAGGCGCTGCTTGCCAGTGCCGGTTTGAACGAAGATGAAGATCTTTTTGCGCCGGTGATCCTCAGCGCCAAACGCCGCGCGCTATGGCTAGGCATCAATCTCATTACCGTCTTTATGGCGGCGTGGGTGATCGGTCGCTTTGAAGAGGCACTGGATAAGATTGTCGCACTGGCCGTACTGCTGCCGGTCGTGGCCAGCATGGGCGGGATTGCCGGTAGCCAGACCCTCACACTCACGATTCGTGGGCTGGCGTTAGGGCAGGTGAGTAGTGCTAACCTGCGCTGGCTTGGCAACAAGGAATTGATGGTCGGGCTGCTCAATGGCATCGGCTGGTCAGTGGTCGTGGCGTTGGTGACCTACGCCTGGTTTCAGGATCTGGGCATCGCGCTGATTATTTCTGCCGCGATGATACTCAACCTGGTGGCCGCGGCGTGTTCCGGCGTGTTGATTCCAGTGATACTGACGCGCATGGGGATTGATCCTGCGCTTTCGGGCGCGGTCGTGTTGACCACCGTCACCGATATTGTCGGTTTTCTAAGTTTCCTGGGTCTGGCAACCCTGTTTCTTCTGTGAGCACTGTTCATTTATTCGTTAGGACGACCTTCAACAAGCTTATTAATGATTAACGTATACTCACGTTTACCGGTTTTGCTGTTGATCGCATATTCCCGGTATTCATCCTGATCACGCACCACGACCCTGCATTTTCGTGTTTTATCTTCCCACTTCACACAATGTCGCCCTTGTTTATCGACAAACCACTCGCCTTCTAAACGTTGATCGCCACGTTTTTGCAGTGCCACGCCATCCGGGGCAAAATAACTTTCAAAAGGGATATTAGGGCCGAGATGGATACCCTGTACGGTCTTTCCGGAGATTAAGGAGAGCACCTCATCCTCGCTTAGAATAGTCTCAGCCTGCGCAAGCTGGCTGATCAAGATAAAGAATGTCGCAATGGCAGGCCGTATAGCAGTAGATAACATGTTCTGAACTCTTGTGTATTAAATGTTTGCTGGTATTTGCCAGTATACATGTTGAGATGGTATTGATTGGCAACAGATTATATCGCGTAATATTAGTCAGGTGTGATTGACCACAAAATTAAGCGTACGCAGCTGTGTGGTAGCTTTGACAGTAATTTAACAAGTGGCTATATCACTTTGTATGAGTTTGGGTTTACAAATAATTATCCCTGCGGGGATCTATTTGACGATATAATTGCGCTGGTATTAATCCGGGATTGTGCTGGCCGAATAGCATCGAAAATTAAGGTATAAAATTAAATATGGGACAACTGAATATCTCCAGATTTAGGGGGCTGGGTAGTGTTGGCTTTCAAGACATGACGGCCATATCGCCTACCTTAAGTCTCCATCATACTTCTATACTTCGTTGCATCTCTCTATTTATGCTGATGATGTTGAGCGTGTTGTTTTGTGACATTGGCATCGCGGCCAATGGCCAAAATGGTGTGCACGACATCACTGCATCACTTGATAGCGCGCGCGCAAAAAGTGTCGAAAGGCTTGATGTGATAAAGCAGCGCATCTCAGTATTAGACAAAGTCGAATCTCCTGAAAGCTTACAAAAAACTGAATTGACTGTGCTGATTCAGACCGCGGATTTTTTACAGAAAAATATTGCCTCGATTGATCGTACGCTGGGTTATTTTCAACTCATTCAGGGGGCGCCATTAAGGTTAAAGAGTATTGAAAAAGAGTTGGCAGAACCACTGCCCGGAGGTGAAATCAAGATTGATGAGAAGTTGCCTTTGCCGGCGCTTGAGGCGCAACTTGAGAATAGCCGCGCAATCCTTGAAAACGAGCGCAGGGCGCGCACCGATGTGGAGGTTGAAACGACTCAGCGTAATGAACGGCAACAAAAGATTACTGAAGAATTAGCGGGCACTCGTAAACGGTTAGATGAGCTCAAGATAGCGATGGCGATGACAGTCGATGCTGGCGCTGACAAGTCGAACGAGAATCGAAAAACAGCATTATTAGCTGAAAAGACTTACCTCGAACAGCAGCTTCAAGAACTGGAACAGGAGAACCGGAGTTATGATAACCGGCGAGAGTTGTTACGTGCGAGACGGCAACTGGTGGAACGAAGAGTACTGATTGCTGAACGTGAGTTTAACGCACTGGAGCAGGTCGTTAACCGCCTGCGCACTGAGGTCGCTGCGCAGGCGATACAGGTCGCGGATGCAGCGAGTCTTGCGGCGGCGAGCGAACACCCACTGGTGCGTACGATTGCGGATGAGAATCAGAAGTTTGCTGCCGAGCTGGCAAATATTTCAGTCTCAAGTACGCTGCTTAGTCAGGAGAAGCAGCAGCTCGATGAGGTCTTCACTAATACCCGTCGAGATTTTGAAGGGATTAAAGAGAAGATTGCGCAGATAGGCTTGACTGATGGTATTGGTCTCAAGTTACGCAGCGATCGTAATCAGATGCCCGATGCCGAACGCTACACAGTCAGGATGAAAACGCATCACGATGAGATTAATCGGGTACAGCTACGGCGCATCGAACTTGAAGATCGTCTGCTGGAACTGGTCGATTTGAAAAGAGAATCGCAGCGTCGTGTTAGTACATATCAGGAAGAGATGAGCGAAAGTGATCAGACTGCACTAGTCGCCGCAGTTCAGAGTGCGTTAGGCAAGCAAAAAGAGAATTATATTAATGAGCTGATCAAGGCCTATGATACCTATTTTGAAAAGAACCTATATCCTATTCTTGAAGGTGAACGTGACCTTATTACATTAATTGGGGATTACCGTGAGTTTATCGATACGC
>CALZIG010000242.1 GCA_945787585.1 uncultured Gammaproteobacteria bacterium
GCTTTGCGCCGCTCAACTCCTGGCCGGACAACGTGAACCTGGACAAGGCACGTCGTCTGCTCTGGCCGATTAAGAAAAAGTACGGCAACAAACTCAGCTGGGCCGATTTGATCGCCTATGCAGGCACTATTGCTTATGAATCGATGGGCTTAAAGACCTTTGGCTTTGCCTTTGGGCGTGAAGATATCTGGCATCCGGAAAAAGACATTTACTGGGGTGCAGAGAAAGAGTGGCTTGCTCCTAGCGGCAGTGAGGGGAGCCGTTATTCCGGTGAGCGGGACCTGGCAAACCCGTTGGCAGCAGTGATGATGGGCTTGATCTATGTGAATCCCGAAGGCGTGGACGGCAAACCCGATCCACTCAAAACGGCTAAAGATGTGCGCGTCACCTTTGAGCGCATGGCGATGAACGACGAGGAAACCGTGGCGCTGACGGCTGGCGGTCATACGGTAGGCAAGTGCCACGGCAACGGCGATGCCGACTTGCTCGGCCCGAAGCCAGAAGCCGCCGACATTGAAGATCAGGGGTTTGGCTGGGTCAATAAGAGCAAACCCGGTATTGGCAAAGATACGGTCTCCAGTGGTCTAGAAGGGGCATGGACTACGCATCCGATTCAATGGGATAACGGTTATTTCCACTTACTGCTTAACTATGAATGGGCGCTGAAGAAAAGCCCGGCCGGTGCATTGCAGTGGGAACCGATCAATATTAAGGAAGAAGATAAGCCGGTAGATAGCGAAGATCCGTCGATCCGTCATAACCCGATCATGACCGATGCCGATATGGCGATGAAGATGGATCCGGCGTATCGCAAAATCTCCGAGCGGTTTTATAAGGATCCTGACTATTTCTCTGAAACTTTTGCACGGGCGTGGTTCAAACTGACCCACCGTGACATGGGGGCTAAGGCACGCTACATTGGCCCCGATGTGCCGAAGGATGATCTGATCTGGCAAGACCCTGTGCCTGCTGGTAGTAGCGATTATGATGTGCAGGCCGTGAAGGCTAAAATCGCTGCCAGTGGCCTGAGTATCAGTGAAATGGTGGCTACCGCATGGGATAGCGCAAGGACCTTCCGTGGTTCTGATATGCGCGGCGGTGCCAACGGTGCGCGCATTCGTCTGGCTCCGCAAAAGGATTGGACAGGCAATGAGCCGAAACGTCTGAGCAAAGTATTCGCTGTGCTAGAACCGATTGCTGCCGCGAGCGGCGCAAGCGTGGCGGATGTGATCGTGCTCGCTGGTAATGTCGGCGTCGAGCAGTCTGCTAAGGCTGCGGGTATCGATGTGATCGTTCCTTTTTCACCAGGCCGTGGCGATGCCACAGATGAGATGACCGATGTGGAAGCCTTCGAGGTACTGGAGCCAACCCATGATGGATATCGTAATTGGCTCAAGGATGACTATGTCGTCAGCGCAGAAGAACTGATGCTAGATCGCACACAACTCATGGGGCTGACTGCCCCTGAAATGACGGCGTTGATTGGCGGCATGCGCGTGCTTGGCACTAACCACGGTGGCAGCAAACATGGTGTTTTCACAGAGCGTGAAGGCGTATTGACGAACGATTTCTTCGTCAATCTGACCAACATGAACTATAGGTGGAAACCGGCTGGGGATAACCTGTATGAAATCCGTGATCGCACAACGGATAAGGTCAAGTGGACGGCGACACGCGTTGATCTCGTTTTTGGGTCTAACTCGATCCTACGTGCTTATGCTGAAGTCTATGCGCAGGATGACAACAAGGAAAAATTTGTCGAGGACTTCGTTGCGGCATGGACGAAAATGATGAATGCTGATCGTTTCGATCTGGAGTGACCAGGTGCTGCCTCCCCGAGCTGCGATCATAGCGGCGCGGGGAGACCAGCAGTCGTGACTGGGGGAGAGGAGTGGCAGGGCATTCCATCGGTTTTTGTTTTCCCACAGCGCTTAATGCGCGTCATTCTGTGGTGATTGTAATTTATAAACGTGGTTAAAATTACCCCTGATTAAACTGGCAAATAGATAATGAGTCATCATTCCTCTCGTGTTGGAACCGTCCTGTTGATGAGTGCTCTTTTTGCGGTTTTAGCGCTTGGACTAATGTTGTTCGGTGCCCGTTTTGGCCTATGGGAGCCGATCGTTGGTTTTGGCCTTATCCGAACTTATATGAACCCTGTCGCCTATGGTGTTATCGGCTTAGGTGTGGCTGGATTGATCTATCAACTTGTAACGCGCAATCGTTCTGGTGCAGTCAAAGCGGGGGTCACATGTCTGGTCGGTGTGGGCATATTGGCACCGATGATTTATGTGCAGGTTCAGCCATCGGTAAGTTTTCCACCCATCCACGACATTACAACCGATACAGGCACCCCGCCAGTCTTTATAGTGCTGGACGATAACCGTGCGGGCGCAAAAAACACCCTGGTGTATGGTGGCCCAGGCGTCGCCACACAACAGCACAAAGCGTATCCGGATATTGCACCCATTCAATCCAGTAAGTCAGCGCCAGCGGCATTTGCTGAAGCGTTGCGCGTTGGGAAAGCGATGGGATGGGAGATTGTTGCGGAAGACCCCAGTGGTTTACGCTTTGAAGCGACCGCCCGAACACCGATTTATAGGTTTGTTGATGATGTCGTCGTTGTGGTGACCTCGGTAGGTAGCGCGAGCCGTATCGATATTCGAAGTGTATCGCGGATAGGGCGTGGTGATCGGGGCGTTAACGCGGCGCGCATCAGGGAGTTTATGAAGGCCTTTGAGCACTAATTTAAAGCATAAAGCTAAACGATACTGTGGCCGTATTCTTCATTGCGTTTTAAAAACCTTCTAGTACCACTTTACCAACGGATTGCTGGCTTTCGATGTGTGCGTGTGCGCGCTTCAGGTTACTTGCGTTAATTGTGCCGTAGTTTTCACCCAGTGTGGTTTTAATCGTACCGTTGTCAATTAATGTTGCCACTGTGTTAAGTAAGTCGTGTTGCTTTTGCATGTCCCAGGTATTGAACATCGAGCGGGTGAACATTAGCTCCCAGTGCAGTGATAATGATTTGAGTTTTAGCTTTTTAATATCGATATTTTCTTTTGGGTCATCGATCAGTGCTAATTTTCCCTGTGGCGCGAGGACTTCGACTAATTGATCAAAGTGCTGGTCGGTATGCGTAAGGCTGATCACGTGGGTGACATCATCGATGCTCAGTGCGTTCAGTTGTGGTAATAGTGGTTGGTGATGATTGATAACATGATCTGCACCGAGTGTTTTTACCCACGCCTGGCTCTGAGGTCGTGACGCTGTCCCAATGACGGTGGCATTCGTAAGTTTGGCCGCCAGTTGTGTCAGGATAGAACCGACACCACCGGCCGCACCCATAATTAATAACCGACGCGGCTGTTCGGCTTGAGCACTTTGATTTTCTTGATCTGGTAGCAGAGGCACAAAGTCTAAACGTGCAAATAGTAGTTCCCATGCGGTGATCGCTGTTAATGGCATGGCAGCCGCCTCTGCATCGGAGAGTGATGTGGGTTTTTTGCCTACGATACGTTCATCGACCAGTTGAAACTCGGCGTTGGAGCCTGCGCGGGTGATATCACCCGCATACCAGACCTGGTCACCCACGGTAAACAATTCGGTCTGTTCACCCACAGCCACCACTTCCCCCACGGCATCCCATCCGAGGATTTTATATTGACCTGCTTCTGGCGTAGCTGATATGCGGATTTTAGTATCGACCGGATTGACTGACACCGCACGGATGTTAACCAGTAAATCACGACCGGTAGCTTTCGGCACTGGTAGTTCGATATCGATTAAAGCCTCTTTCTTATCGATAGGCTGCGGTTGTAAATATCCAGTCGCTTTCATCTGTTGTGATCCTTTATTGTGTTGTTGCGAATTCACGGTAACTTATTTAGTGCCGTCCGATAAACGGTGATAGAAATTAAGCGGGCTATAGTGATTGAACAAGATTATGTTCTAAACAGGGTGGGTTGGGAAACTTAAATAGAATATATGCTATCTCATCGCAGATGCTAGCGATAGCGAGACTTAGTGCTTATTTAAGAATGAATTGCCGGAAGGCGGACAAAAAAGGTTGTCCCTTTATCTTTTTCTGATTCAAAATAGATGGCACCCTGGTGGGCTTCAATAATATATTTTGAAATATTTAAACCTAATCCTGTGCCACCCATGCTACGTGTATCAGAACTGTCGACCTGGGAGAATTTCTTAAAGACTCGGGAGTGGTCTTCAGGGGGGATGCCGATGCCGCTATCTTTGATAGCAATAATAATGTCACCACTGCTGTGCTGGGTTTTAACGTTAACGACTTCGCCGCTGTGAGAAAACTTGGCCGCATTAGATAGCAAGTTGTTTATCACCTGCATCAATCTATTTGGGTCACCATAGCTCCATGTGGGCACATCGCTGGAGGTAAATGTAAACCGTACATTATACTTCCTGCCATAGTACTCATTATTATCGAGTGCCTGCTTGATGAGCTGATTAATATCAAGCTTTACCATATTGTATTCTAATTTTCCCGCTTCTATTTTTGAGATATCGAGAATATCGTTAATTAATAGCAGTAGCCTGTTGGCGTTATTGAGGCCCATTTCGATGAGTGATTTCGCTTTTTGTGGGAGTTCACCTGCGGCACCGCCAGATACCAGTCCAAGTGCGCCCATCAACGAGGTGAGCGGGGTACGTAACTCGTGACTGACAGTAGAGATAAACTCATTTTTCATTTTTTCGATGCGTTTACGTTCTGTAATATCGCGCCATATGCAATAGTACATTGCTCTATCTTTAGTGGTGTATTTTGCCAGTGTGACTTCGACTGGAAAGGTTGTCCCATTACGTTTTTGATAGACCCACTCATAACGGTGCATCCCTTTTTGTAACGCGATTTCCCTCATCTCACGCGCTTTAGTTTCGGAATCACTTCCGTCAGGTTGTGTGGGAGGCGACACAGAAATGGGGTCGGTGGCTACCAGCGCCGCTTTATCTGGATAGCCTAGAATACGTGCGGCTTCCTGATTGCATTCGATAAAGGAATCGTTATCGATCAACCAGCAAGGATCAGGGTTATTTTCGAAAAACTCTTTAAAACGTGACTCGCTGGCTTGAAGCTCGACTTCAGTTTGGCGATGCTCATCGATCTCTTTCTGTAGCCGACGGGTGAGTCGACGGGTGTGCCAGAGTGCAGTAGTAATCGCCACGATCACAAGGATGGACAGGCTCAACAACCCATAAAGCCAGTCCAGATTGGCTTTTGGATCTGGGTCATAGATAAACGTTGATAGGTCGGTGTCAGGGGGGAGCTTACCGAGACCTTCGTAGACACTGGCAACATGTTGCCAGCGGCCCGGGCTCATGTAACCGGGTTCGACGATGTCAGGACGGGTCAACTCACGTATTTTTTCCGCTTCATATAACAGGTGTTCACGAGATTTATTTTGGCTGTTATATTTATCAAGAATAATATCGGTGAGTTCTTCCGGATGGCTCAGTGCATAATCAAGCCCTTTCAGCGTTGCAGCGCGGAATGCTTTTACCTGTGCAGGATGGTCTTTTAATTGCTGTTGCGAGGTAAATAAAATATTACCGAACAGGTCAATGCCCGCCGCGCGTGGGGAAAATAGCACGAAGTTCTGGCTGTTATCCCGCGTAAAAAACCCTTCGTTACTGACATAAGCCGAAATCGCTGTAGTATCGTTCAGATTTTCCAGTCCCGGTTTGGTCTTATTTTCTATTTTAATCTGCTTATCTCGGATACCTACGGCTTTCAGGTAAGAGATGATCTCATCGCGCGTATCGGGGCTGGCGGCGATACTACGCCCAGCCAAATCGAGTACGCTCTTAACATCAGGCTTGTCACTGATAATCGAAACCGGTGAGTGTTGCATGATTGAGGCGAGGGCAATTACCGGTTTGCCGCGCCCAAATTCGACGATCAACGACGAAGAGTAGATCCCATAATCTGCTGGGCCGGTGACCACTTGATCGACGGCATGAATACCTGGGCCACCTTCCAGTATCTCAACCGTCAGTCCGGCTTCACGATAAAAACCTTTCTCATAAGCCGCAATGATGGGGGCAAACTGAAATTGGTATTTCCAGCTAAGTTGTATTGTGACCTTTTCTTGTGGGGAGGCCGCCATTGAATGACCGGGCAACAGGCTTGGTAGCAGCATGAGCAAGATGGCGGCGCGAGAGGTACCTTGTGCGAGGCGCTTTAGCGTTGCGGTGCTTATTAACAAGGCGATTGATTCCATTGCATTTTATTTTGTAATCCCTCACGGCTTACTTGCTGCTGGCCAGAATAATTTATTATTTATTATCAGGCCAGTAATAGTAGCGGCCTTTTATTTGATTTATATAAAAGCCATGTAAATCATAATTGTACTGGCGCAATGGATTTATAGCAGAATGCTAGCCGGGGTGCGCCAGTTGGGGTGCGCCAGTTAGGATGAGCTAGCGGAAGCGCATTGTGTGAACTGATCGCCAAAGCGTCAGAAGATGGGGGGTGCTTTTTGTGGGTTTGTTTCTGGGGTGGGGCTTATTTGATTTCGCTTTCTGATGCGTCGCAAATGCCGATGATGTTGCGTGCGTGCAGCGCAGTCTTCAGGGCGCTATCGATATCGTGATCGATGATGGTGAAATGGCCCATTTTACGCCCACGTCGTGCTGACATTTTACCGTAGAGATGTAACTTCAAATTGGGAATTTTGTTGAGTAATGGCCAGTTGGGCTCAATGTTGTTGTGAAAATCTACTGGAAACCATAGATCACCGAGCAAGTTAACCATCACCGCGTGATGGTGCAGCTGTGTCGCACCGAGTGGCAGCCCACACAGTGTGCGTAGCTGCTGTTCGTATTGGCTGGTGATACAAGCGTCGATGGTGTAGTGGCCGCTGTTGTGTGGGCGCGGCGCAATTTCGTTGATCAAAAGCTGACCATCGCTGATGAAGAATTCCACTGTCAGTACACCGACGTAGTCGAGTTTATCGGCCAGCGCACTGGCCATCTTTTCAGCCTGCTGTTGTAGTGCGAGTGTGGTGCGAGCGGGTACGATGGAGATGTCAAGAATCCCGTTTCTATGGCTGTTCTCTGCGAGTGGAAAGCAACGGCACTGACCTTCTGCACTACGTGACAGGACGACTGACACCTCAAGATCGAGCGGCATCATCTTTTCCAGTACGCAGGGGATATTAAATTTACGCTGTGCTACTTTGGCTTCACCGATCGTCGCGACGCGAGCCTGCCCCTTGCCATCGTAACCAAGGCGCGCCGTTTTAAGGATGGCTGGGAACAGGTCGTCACTGGCGTGATCGAGATCGGCTTCATTCGCTACCGCGATAAAGGGCGCAGTGGAAAAACCATGGTCTTTCAGAAAGGCTTTTTCACGAATGCGATCCTGCGCAATCGAGACGGCGTCGGCAGCAGGGGAGACCGGCATCGTCAGTGCCAGCTGTTCGAGCACCGCTGCGGGGACATTCTCAAATTCAGTGGTGGCGGCGGCACACTGTTGTGTGAGTTGGTCCAGGGCGTCCTGGTTATCGTAATCCGCGACAATATGGCCATCGGCTATCTTGCCGGCGGGGGCATCGGGATCGGGGTCAAGCACGATGACACGGTAGCCCAGTTCATGGGCCGCCTGAACAAAAAATCGCCCCAATTGGCCGCCGCCGAGCAGCGCCAATGTGGCTGGCGGGAGGATAACCGCTCGCTTCATGGTTGATCGTCGAGTGTCATCGCGAAGACGCGCGCTTTTTGAGTCTCACGGAAAGTGGTCAGTTTCTGTGCGAGCGCGGCATCTTCATTGGCGAGCATCGCAATGGCAAACAGCCCTGCATTGGCGGCCCCTGCTTCACCGATCGCGAAGGTGGCGACAGGCACGCCCTTTGGCATCTGTACGATCGAGAGCAGCGAGTCCTGCCCCTTGAGGTAACGGGAGGGCACCGGTACGCCTAGCACCGGGAGGGTGGTCTTGGCGGCGATCATGCCCGGCAGATGGGCCGCGCCGCCAGCCCCCGCGATGATCACCTTGATGCCACGCGCCTGCGCTCCATCGGCGAACTCAAACATCAATTCAGGGGTGCGATGGGCAGAAACCACCTGGGCTTCATACGCAATGCCAAATTCAGCCAGCATTTCGGCCGCCTGTCGCATCACTGGCCAGTCGCTGTTACTGCCCATAACGATCGCTACCTGCACCTGATTGTGTTGCATGAAACCCTCACTTGATCACGTATCTGATTGAATGGCCGGTATTATACCTCAACAACCAGGTGCTGGCAGGCACCTTTAACGGATTAATAGTTGAGGCAGAGCAGGGTGTCTGAATTCAGTAATAACCACTTGTTTTTCCTTAAGCTCAGAGTCGTGCTGCCGCTAAAAATAGTTAATGAAAGCCTTTTTAGAGCCTCAATGAAGTGAATTCGTGAGTTATAGATGAATATTACACTGAATACCCCAAAACGGGAGAATGCTCCGCCCACTGATATTGATGTTCGGGTGAGTGCGCTTCAGTCGTGGATTGAGGCGCTGCCGTTGATGGATTATGCGCGTAGTTGCGAAAAAGTGACGAATGCGCTGCACCACATTAACCGTCATCAATTGGATGTGAAAGCGCGTATTGAGGCGGTGACACTGCTATCAGAGCGTGTCGAAAAACTGCATAAGATTGTCCCGCGTAGCTTTGATAGTGATGCGCTGCCATTCACCGAGAAACAACTTGCATCGAAAGAGGGGCAGCAGCGACTGCTGGCTGAATGCGCGATTAGTCATAAAATCATTATCAATGAGCTGCTAGCGGATCCCAAGCTGCTGGCTAAACATAAACAGGTGCTTTTTTATTCGCTGGTTAAAGCACTGCACTATATTTCACTCGAGTTGATTGAGCGTTTTCTGATCTATCGCACTCCCGCAGATGGCACCTGGCAGGATATACATAAGCTGTATGTTATCGCGGGAAAGATGAATGTCCTCGGCGTCTCGATCAGTGGTAGTGCTGCCCAGGAAGAGGCCTCGACCTCTATCAATGAACTCTATAAAAAGATACTGCTATTGTCGCTGGCGGATCTGTCGCGTTTAATGATGGGGGAGGCAAAGTCGCTCTATAAACAGTTGGCTGAATGGTCAAAGTTAACATCATTAATACCGCTTGAAGACGCTTTTCGTGAAGGCGTTGTGGTTGATCTTGGCATTGATGCCCCTGCCAATCATATCTTGACAGACAAGCCGCTCAAGTTTCATAACGGCCGTGTTTTTGATATTTCACGTCTGTTGAGCCATCTGGATCAGCAGATCGAAGTGATGACGGAGCAGGGGCGAAGTGGCGGTAATATGCTTAGCGTACGCGCCTGTCAGGCGATGTATAGCCGGTTGCGCCGTACCTGGGGGGCGCGAGGTGAACGCGAAGCGGGACGTGAACCGATTAAAACGCCGATGAAACTGATTTCTGGCCTGCATGACTGTCATCGTGTGTTGAGTGAGGATATCCCTTTTAATCCAGAATATGATGAGCTTCATTTAGAGTTCGAAAGTAAGAAAAAAGACGCGGGTTCGCTGGATGGTGTGCTGTCACTCGTGCCCGAGGGTGAGAACCCATGGGAACAGGAAGAGATGGAGTCACGGGCTGCGGCAAATATTAAAGGGAATCGTATTTCGCAATTTGATGACAGTACCAAGTCTGATGCCTGGGAAAAAATATATGCGCACAAACTGGCGGAAGCCGAGCGTCAGAAGAAAGCGTCGGCACCATTGATCGCTACAGACTGTTATCAGGTA
>CALZIG010000243.1 GCA_945787585.1 uncultured Gammaproteobacteria bacterium
TAGACATAATAACCACCACCAGCCGTACAGCATGCACCACATTCGGTGCACTCAAAACGCAGTGCTTCACGCTGATAAAAAGGTGCCCTCGTTATCTCAAGTGATCGCTCCGACATAAATAATCATTTACTCCGAATTTAATAGCCTTTATCTTACCTGAGCTAACTGTGCAACAAACCGTTGCGCTTTATGAAACACGTTGCTATTCTGCCCTACCATACAACATACGATCTTGTTTAACTGCAAAGCCTGACAGCAACGTTAATAAACAGAGGAGACAAGCAAGCATGGCTACAAAGAAAAAAGCGGCAACCAAGAAAAAGGCGTCTACAAAAAAAGCGGTCGCTGCTGCGCCGCGCGTAAAAGCGATTAAAGAACCCTACACCCGCACCGCATTACTGGGTCATCTGTCTGAAAAAACAGGCCTGACCAAAAAAGAAGTTGCTGGTGTGATTGATGAACTTAAACTGGTCATCGAAGGACACATCAAAAAAGGTTCCGCACAAGTCTTTACCCTGCCGGGCATTCTTAAAGTTAAAGTCAATCGCAAACCAGCGACTCGCGCACGCAAGGGCACCAACCCTTTTACTGGCGAAGAGATGACTTTCAAGGCAAAACCTGCGCGCAATGTTGTTAAGGTGCAGCCACTAAAAGCACTGAAAGACATGGCATCGTAACAGCTATACTACCGGGCGGCACATCATCTATGTGCCGCCTAACTAATTAGTTCACCTTCACTTTAAATAAACTCTCCTCGCATAGCTGGCATGAAAATTTCATAATCAGCCTTATGCCTCAAATTAATCGATCCTTGTTTCTATGCTGCGCCGCCATCTGCACAGTATTCTCTATCACATCAAACAGTTGGGCTGGACGGTCGCTTGAACTCGGACACCAGGCAGCGTCAATAATCAAACAACAACGCGACGACTTCATGGCGGCCGAAACGGCACTGAAGCATGGCGAGATAAATAAATATCAGCAACTCATTCCTCAACTTGAGGATTATCCGCTCTACCCCTATTTGCGTTATGAATACCTGCGCACACGACTTAATAAAGCGTCCACTGATGAGGTTGCCGCTTTCATCAACACCTACGATGACACCCCGCTAAGCTCACGCCTGCACTTCCGCTGGATCAAAAAACTGGCGCAACAAGGCCGCTGGAAAGAGGTACAGCAACAGTACAAATTAAGCAAAAATGTCACGCTCATTTGCTACTACCGCCGTGCGTTACTCCATAGTGGTGATCAACAGGCGGCCTTTGATGGCCTGCAACAGTTGTGGCTCGTCGGTCATTCACAGCCGCGCGAATGCGATCCGCTATTTAGCGCATGGCATAAAGCGGGCTTTATCGATGACAAACTCGCATGGCAGCGGATTCAGCTCGCCATAGGCAAACGAAAGATCTCACTTGCGCGTTACCTCACCCGTTTTCTCTCCGAGACTGAGCGTGACTGGGCCAACACGTGGATCGACGTGCATCGCAAACCTGAGCGTATTCTCACTCACAAGCGCCTTGCCAAAGTGCACCCGATGCGCACCACCATTATTGTGCACGGACTCAAACGCATGGCGCACAGAGATCCTCTCAAGGCGGCTGAAACATGGCAAACCATCATCAGGCCACAATATGATTTCAGTGACGATGAGGTGGCCACCGTAGAGCGCGCTATCGCAATGACGATGGCGCTGCGCAATAAACCTGAAGCGCTCAGTTGGCTCGCGGTACTTGATGAAAAACCGGCCGATCAGTCGGTACGGGAATGGCGTGTCCGCACTGCACTCAACCAGCAGAACTGGGATGCGGCCCTGGCCTGGCTCTATCAGCTCAATGACGAAGAGCAACAGGCCCCCCGCTGGCAATATTGGCGCGCGCGCGTACTGGAGGCGTTAGGCGAACAAGTGGAATCAGAAGCACTCTATTCTGCCCTTGCCATGCAGCGTCACTATTATGGTTTTCTGGCGGCAGACAAACTGGATCTGCCCTATCGCTTGCAGCACAAAGTCAGGCCGCCTGACCACGCACTCTCCGTTAACATCGAGCAACACCCCGGCATTTTGCGTGCACGCGAGCTATTTGCACTCGATCGCGTGATTGAGGCGCGACGCGAGTGGTTTTTCGCGACCCGCTACATGGAAGATGAACAGCTCTATCAAGCCGGCAAACTGGCCCATGAATGGGGCTGGCACGACCGCGCCATCCACACCATTGCGCGTACCACACATCGCGATGACCTCAATATACGTTTCCCGCTAGCACATCGTGCCCAGATCACACTCAAGGCTAGTGAAAACAGCATCGAAACCGCGCTGGCCTTCGCCCTGATACGTCAGGAGAGCGCCTTCACTGCGGATGCCCGCTCCAGCGCCGGCGCAATGGGATTGATGCAATTGATGCCACGGACCGCCAGACAGCTCTCGCGAGGCACCGGTATTCGCATCAAAAACAACATGCAACTGGCCGATGTCGATACCAATCTCAAACTCGGCATGAAATATCTGGGCAAAGTTCTACAGCGCTTTAATCACAACCCGGTACTCGCGCTCGCCGCCTACAATGCGGGTCAGGCACGCGTTCAACGCTGGATACCCAGCGAGCAACTAGTCGATGCTGATCTCTGGGCCGAGACTATTCCGTTTCAGGAGACTCGACACTATATCCAGGGCATCATGGCGTTTATGCCTATCTATGAGCAGCAACTCGGCCAGCCTTTGACACCACTCACGCAGCGGATGATACCGATTGGCACACCACCCCCCGTCATCACGAAAACAAATAGCGCCAACACCCGATCAAATTCGTCTCAAACGACAGATAAAGTCATCAAAACAACCAAGACGGCCAAACTACTCCCAGTCGAAAATAACAGTACGGCGGCAAACCCCAATGCTGGTCAAGCGGGATCAGAAGGTAAACAGGCGTCAGAGAAAAAAGATGGCGCAAGCGGTATCAAAACGATGCAATATGCCGATAGCATTACCCTGACTGAGTCACAACAACCAGAAGGGATTTAACAGCGCTGCCTGATATACGATATGCGGCTTTAAAACCAATTATGCATAAATACGCACCCAACACAGACCACACTAGCGCGCCAAGCGGGGCCAGTGGTGCGCCAGCAGCGCGTCCGACACGCGTCATCGCCATCAGCAGCGGTAAAGGGGGCGTGGGTAAAACCAGCGTCACGACCAATCTCGGCATCGCGTTGGCACAGCTGGGTGCCAGTGTCTGTATTCTGGATGCCGATACCGGCCTCGCCAATATCAATATCCTGCTCAATCTCCGCCCTGAGTTCACCATTGAGCAACTGCTCAACGGCGAAAAAACACTCGATGAGATCATGCTCGATGGCCCGCACGGCATCAAAGTCATTCCCGCTGCATCGGGGATTAGCGAGTGTGCGGATCTGGATGAACAACAACACCAGATCATGTCGCAGGCACTCGAGTCGCTCGAGTCACGTTTTGACTATCTACTGATCGATACCGCCGCGGGAATCGGTGACACTGTGTTGCAGTTTCTCGCCTCAGCACAGTACTGCGTGCTGGTGATTTCGCCAGAACCGACGTCGCTCACAGATGCGTTTGCGCTGATTCGCGTGATGAAACGCAAACAGCTCACCCAACCGATCTACACCATCGTGAATCGTGCGCCGACACCCCAAAAAGCGAACGAGGTGTTTCATCGTTTCTCCGCTGCGGCCAAAAAATATCTGCACGCCCGTATCGGCTACATGGGTTGTATCGCCGAAGATGCTACCATTAGCAACGCCATCTGCCTGCAAACCCCGATCATCATCGCGCAACCCGACAGCCCGGCAAGCCGCTGCATCAGCACGCTCGCAACACGCATCGACAGCCGCCTGACTGCCAGCAAAAAGCCACATCAGTTCAGCAAATATTGGCACGATAAAAGTGAAATATCGCTACGCAGCGACAACACCGTGGCGACACCACCACAACAGAACTATCCCGCGGGCAACCATCTTGCCTCTGCGATTCTTGCTTATCTTCACCATCCGGAGACCAGCGAAACAGAGGTAAAAGAACTCCTTCAACCGGTGATTGATGCTGGCATCGAACGCTTTGGCAAGGCGGCTTTCACACTACCCACTGTGCCAGTGTTAACCAATCCGCTACCGCAACCAGCGGGGATCGCCGCCGACATCACACGGCTCATGTCGAATATTGACGAAGCGGAAGCGGCCGCCATCATTCAACAGATATTGAATCGACACGAAAGGCTCTACAAAAAATCACCGCTGGATATCGAAAGCA
>CALZIG010000244.1 GCA_945787585.1 uncultured Gammaproteobacteria bacterium
GGTCGCCGCAGGATCATTTCCACAGGTTACTGGGGTGGTAACAAAAACAGAATTTGGATTGCTGAAATTTGCTCTATCCATATCCAATGAATAGAGTCTATCGCTATTCCCGCCGACCTTACCTATTCTAAAAATAAATGATGATTTGTTTTCAAAGTAATTACTAAAAGCCCATTTTGGATCTAAAGAAATTCCGTCTCCTGGGGCGGTTGCTGAAGTACTCGCCTCGCCTCTAACGACAGTTGCCGACTGTACAATATTTAGCGTTGTATTATCGGACATAAAATAAGCAGTCGGTAACGTGATTTCGACATATTCCCTCGTGCTTCTACTATCACCATCAATGTCAAGCGGTGTACCAAAGAAGGATATAGCCACTTCATTCCCATAATTACCACCACCTGTGACAAAAGTGATGCTGAATAACACGCTTTGATTATAGCTATTTGTACTATTAATTCTTGGTTGAAATGCTTTCGAAACTCCTGTGTTACTGACATCAATATCTAATAACGAAGCGCCACCAGTAAATTCTACGATCCGAACAAGTGCGTCGATAGGTGCGGAAGGCCCATTAGGGAATACATTTGAAAAACGATACACAGCACCCACTGCTAACGAAGACCCCGAAATTAATCGCGGATTGGTAAAATTAGAATTTTCGTGGGAAGCCGTACAGCTACCGATGGTCGCCGCAGGGTCTTTAATCGTTCCGCTTAGGGCTGGAGTACTATCACTGGTTGTCAAAGACGAAACAGTCACAGTCGGATTTGTGGTATCGATTGTTAGCTCGTTACTAGTGGTGTCATAAGCACTATTCTCCGCCCGATCTCTCGCTCGCACAGATACATCGTAGACGCCCTCACTGAGCGCATTATTACTCGGAATAGTTAAACGCCAGTTATCACCTGAAGCGACCAGATTTCCATTACCCAACGTGTAATTGACGCCATTAACTGTGACCCGAAAGCCCCCTCTTACATCACGGGAATCAAAGGTGCCCGTAATCAGTGGTGTAGTATCATTTGTGATCAGGCTATTGACTGTGGGTGTTCTTGGAGGGGTGTTGTCGTCATCGTCGTCATCTGCATAGACTGAGGCTGAGAATGGTAACAAAAGCATCGTCAGCAACACGCTAAACGCTATCACCTTCATAAAATGATTTAACGAGTTTTTATCACAATCCATCTTTTTCCCCAGCATCTTCAAATTTCAAAACAGGATTTCAGTTAACTATATTAATATGCGTAACTCATGCAAGACATAATATGCTTTTAAAATATATAAATTATCCCCAGTCTTGGTCGTTAGGCAATATTTGAACCACAAACACTATCTATTTGTTTTTATTATCCTTACCTACCAACCAATGAATCGTGACATGCTGAACATCAGAAGATTAAGACATACTGTAAAAATACCTGACAACATTATTCATCGGTTTTATTAACACTTTCGTTCTGATAAACCTGTTGAATAACAGCTATATTTAATGATTAATATGTGTCAAATCTGATTCAGTAGAAAACACAGCAGATTGTACTATATTTTTGTTCAACGAACATTCGGTAATTAATAGATTGTAACTCGCTATGTCATAAGACCAGCTTAATTTAACCCAACGAGGTGATACTTATTAAGAACTCTATGAGATACATTTTTCCTTATGCTAGCGAGTTATATCAATATACAGGATATAGTTTATGACTATAAAACATCACTACAATAACGATGTTAATCGTATCACTAGCAGTACAAATAGTGCTAGAGAAAAGCCGCCTACAACTGGTCGCCCTCGGAAGACATCTTTGACTCACTCAAGAAACGACTAACGATAAAAAAGCGAATCGCTCAAACAGCAATATGTTCAATCATCAACTGCACCGTTCGACGCCCTTGATATTCATTAACATCAAGACGATAAGCTGCCTGTAATTTTTCTCCGACTTTTTCGCTGTAGTTAAAGGCAATGGCATCGATAGTGGTGCTGCTCCCCACTGGTTGTAACAGCAGTTTTAGATGTTTTTCACCGACGATGCGCTGTTGCACAACATTAAACAGTCCATCAAAAATTGGCTCGGGAAAAGCCTGACCCCACGGACCAGCAGCACGTAACGTTTCCGCAAGTTCCAGTGACAGCTCATCACTACTCAATTGACCGTCACTGTGAATCACATCCTGCAGGATTTCACTATCAACACATCGACGTAACTCTTCATTAAAGGCCACTTCAAAGGCAGCGAGATCACCGGCTTTGAGCGTCATCCCCGCCGCCATTGCATGCCCACCAAACTTGCTCAACAGCCCTGGGTTTCTGGCGGCGACCGCATCGAGCACATCACGCATATGGACGCCTTTAATCGAACGTGCTGAGCCTTTAATTTCAGCACCTTCTAGCCCACTCTCATCGTCGCTACCGTTTGCCAATGCAAAGGCGATCACTGGACGGTGATAACGATCTTTGATGCGTGATGCAACAATACCTACCACGCCCTGGTGCCAGCTTTCATCAAACAGGCACAACCCAACAGGCGCTGCTTCATCTGCAAAATCCAGTTTGATGCTATCGAGACAAGCCAGTGCCTGCGCCTGCATCTCCCCTTCAATTTCGCGTCGTTCACGATTCAGCTCATCGAGGCGCTGGACCAGCAACATGGCAGCATCGGGGTCGTCCGCCAGCAGACATTCAATGCCGAGCGACATATCTTCCAATCGCCCTGCTGCATTCAATCTTGGCCCGACCACAAAACCGAGATCAGAGGCAACGATATTGGCGGGGTTACGTCGTCCGACAGTCAATAATGCATTAATCCCGGCACAACAGGCACCACTTCGAATGCGCGCCAGCCCCTGCGAAACGAGCACCCGATTGTTGTGATCGAGCGGCACTACATCGGCCACTGTACCAAGTGCAACAATGTCTAATAATGTTGCCAGATTAGGTTCGGCCAGACACTGCTGTTCAAACCAGCCAGCGGCGCGTAGATGTGTACGCAGCGCCAGCATCACATAAAAGATGACGCCCACACCCGCCAGGTTTTTACTCGGAAAAGTATCATCTGGCTGGTTTGGATTAACGATGGCATCTGCAATTGGCAATTCAGCACCCGGTAAATGGTGATCGGTCACCAGCACTTTAATACCCGATGTAACAGCCTCCGCCACCCCCTCAATACTGGAAATACCGTTATCGACGGTCACAATCAAGTCAGGCTGTTGCTGTTTTGCAAGCGCCACAATTTCGGGTGTCAGGCCGTAACCATACTCAAAACGATTGGGCACCAGATAGGTCACCTTTTGCGCCCCCATCAAACGCAATGCACGCATTGCCACTACGCAGCTGGTCGCGCCATCGGCATCAAAATCGGCCACTATTAGAACATGCTGTTGTTGTGCCAACGCATCGGCTAATAACTGTACAGCCGCATCAAGCCCTTTCAACGCGGCTAGCGGGGCAAGTTCAGAGAGTGAATAATTGAGTGATTGATCACCAGTCACCCCACGTGCAGCATAAACCCGCTGCAATAAGGGGTGCAGTGGCTGGCTAAACTGACTTTCGGATAATGGTGGAGGACGACGAACGATTTTTTTAGTGGCAGACATAACTCAGGCAAGGTTGCAGACTCAAGCTATGATTATCGCCTTTAATCATAGAGAATGACAATCTCCCTGACTGTACTCACCACTAGAGCGAATTGAACAATGACAGCCCCTGAATTCGAATATATGACTGCTGTGCTGCCTCAAGTGCGGTCTGCTGCTGTGTTAAACGCGTGATCGCCTCTGCGTAATCAAGATCTTCAATCCCTGAGATGGTACTTTTCAGCTCCAGTATCGCGTCAGCATTTAGGCTTTCCTGTGAATCGAGCGCATTCAGACGAGAACCCGTCTGCGCCCTGATCTGATTAATGTTCACCATCCCGTTATCCACCGCCACAAA
>CALZIG010000245.1 GCA_945787585.1 uncultured Gammaproteobacteria bacterium
GCGTCGTTAGCAGAAGAATCAGCTGTAGATGAGTGATGTTGTTGCCGGTAATGTGGTTATAGTGGGGTTGAACGCGCTTGTTTGATAGACGCAATGTTTGATCGGCCACAGGGCGGTACCCGGGCAATATTGGTTCATCTTGATTTGAGTGCGCGTGATGTGCAGGAGAGTCTGGATGAGTTCTGCGATTTAGCGGCGTCTGTGGATGTCGAGGTGACCTCGATTGTTACGGGCCGACGTAAATCACCGGACCCTAAATATTTTGTGGGGTCGGGTAAAGCAGAGGAGATTAAAGCACTTGTGGCGGCCGAGTCGGCCGAGCTGGTGCTGTTTAATCATCAGCTTTCACCCACGCAGGAGCGAAATCTTGAGCAGTTATTATGCTGCCGTGTCGTGGATCGCTCCGGCTTGATCCTCGATATCTTTGCACTGCGCGCAAGTTCTTTTGAAGGGAAGTTGCAGGTTGAGCTGGCGCAGCTTAAACACCTTTCAACACGACTGGTACGTGGCTGGACCCATCTGGAACGACAGAAAGGGGGTATCGGCCTGCGTGGTCCCGGTGAAACACAGCTGGAGACCGATCGACGCCTGATTGGCGCGCGTATCAAGAAACTGAATAAACGGCTGGATAAGGTTAGAAAACAGCGTGAACTGCGTCGACAGACGCGACGTAAGGCGGCAGTCGTGACGGTCTCATTGGTGGGTTACACCAACGCCGGTAAATCAACGCTGTTTAATTCGCTTACCGGCGCAGGGGTTTATGCTGCTGATAAACTTTTTGCGACGCTGGACCCAACGCTGCGGCGTATTGAACTGCCGGCGGCAGGGCAGGTGATTCTGGCAGACACAGTTGGCTTCATTCGCCATCTTCCGCATGATCTGGTGGCCGCTTTTAGAGCGACGCTGGAAGAGACAGTGGAGGCTAATCTGTTGCTGCATGTGATCGACGCGCATGATACTGAGCGGCATGCCTATATGGAGCAGGTCAATCGTGTGTTGCAGGAGATTGGTGCGGGCGATATCCCTCAGATCGAAGTCTATAACAAGATTGATCAGGTGGCAGGCAGCGTGCCTCATATTGATTACGATAAAGCGGGAAAGCCTTGTCGTGTCTGGCTTTCAGCGCAGTCGGGAGAGGGTGTTGAGCTGTTGTTGCAAGCGTTGACGCAGCATTTTCTGGAAATAAAACACGATGATGATGAGTCAGATGAAGTGACATCATCGCCCGTGTTTGATCATCACCTAGCGCAAGATGAGGATGGTTTGATCAGGCAAACGGTTTTATTGACGCCGGATGCCGGCCGATTGCGCGCACAGCTGTATGACTGGGATGTGGTGGTCGAAGAGATGCCGTCAGAATCGTCGGGTTATATATTGATAATTTTGGCCACACCGGCGTTGTTGGCTTTTCTTGAAAAGCAGGATGGCTGTTCCATCGTGTCGAAAATGGATGTAAAGTTGGCGGGAAGTGCATAAGTCCTTGCGGGGATTTTATGATACCCATAGAATCTTGATAGAATGTTGGGTCATGTTGAATAAAAACTCAGATAAAACCAAAGTGGATGGGACTAAATAATGGCTTGGAATGAACCGGGTGGCTCCAAGGACAATGATCCGTGGGGTGGTGGTAATAAAAAGGACCAGGGACCTCCCGATCTTGATGAGGTGGTAAAGAAGTTTCAGGATCAGGTCAGCAAAATATTTGGTGGCAAGGGCAGCAAAGGTGGCGGTGGTGATGGCGAAGGTTCCTCGCCCGGTGGTTCTGGTGGTGCTATCGGCATTGGCGTAATACTGGGTGGCGCTCTGTTTTTGTGGGGACTGACCGGTATCTATATTGTTGATGAAGGTAAGCGTGGTGTAGAACTGCGTTTTGGTCAATATAGTGAGACCACGCAACCAGGCCCACATTGGCATATTCCATCGCCGATCGATTCTGTTGAAATCGTCGATGTCTCTCAAATTCGAAATGTCGAGATTGGTTATCGTTCCGGTGTGGGTGCAGAGTCATCAAAGCGGACCGTTTTGAACGAGGCGATGATGTTGACGCAGGATGAGAATATCGTCGATGTTAACTTTGCGGTGCAATATCGCATCAAAGAGGCGCGCGATTATCTATTTAATATGCGCTCTCCTGATGAGGCATTACGTGAAGCGACGGAAAGTGCAGTGCGCGAGATTGTCGGTAAAAGCAAAATGGATTTCGTGTTGACCGAAGGGCGTAGCGAAATGGTGCAAAGCGCCGAGATATTGATCCAGGAAATTCTGGATCGTTACGGTTCCGGTCTGCAGGTGACCAGTGTCAACATGCAGGATGCGCAGCCCCCTGAGCAGGTACAGGCAGCCTTTAGCGATGCAGTGAAAGCGCGAGAGGATGAGCAGCGTCTGAAGAATGAGGCCGAGGCCTATTCCAACGATGTGCTGCCAAAGGCACGAGGTGCTGGCGCACGTATGTTTGAGGAAGCGACAGCCTACAAATCGAAAGTCGTTGCTGAAGCAGAAGGTCAAACAAGCCGTTTTTTACAGGTGTTAGCAGAGTACAAAAAAGCACCCGAAGTAACGCGTGAACGTCTGTATATTGATGCGATGGAAACCGTTTTAAATAACAGTAGTAAGGTGATGATCGATGTCGAAGGCAGTGGTAATCTGCTGTATCTTCCACTGGATCGCATGATGAACCCAACGATGACTGCGCCGATAGTGCCGGAAACATCACAGGCAATCGACGCTGCGCGTAAAGCGGTAGAGACTCAGGCGCGTGATCGCATGGCCGATCAGGTACGTTCACGTGCAACACTGCGTAACCGGGAGACACGTTAATGAATCAGGGTAAAATAATGTCAGTGGTTGTGGCCCTGATGGTCACTGTTTTGATCGGATCATTCTGTGTCTTCACGGTCGATGAGCGTGAGCGGGCGATCAAGTTCCGTCTGGGTGAAATCGTCAAGACCGACTTTGAACCGGGTCTCTATTTTAAATTCCCGCTGGTCAATAACGTGCTTAAATTTGATGCGCGTATCGTTACGCTGGATGCAGATCCAGAGCGCTATCTGACCTCCGAGAAGAAAAATGTGATCGTTGATTCGTTTGTGAAATGGAAAATTGAAGATGTGGGTGTCTATTACACCGCGATGGGGGGCGATGAACGTAATGCGAATCTACGTCTGTCGCAGATCATTAAGGATGGCCTGCGCGGTGAGTTTGGTAAACGTACGATTCAGGAAGTGGTGTCGGGTGAGCGTGCTGAAATCATGACCATTTTGAGCGCCAATGCTGCAAAGCAGGCAAAATCGTTTGGTATTAACGTGGTCGATGTGCGCATTAAACGCATCGATCTTTCTCAAGATGTCAGTACTTCGGTCTTCCTACGGATGGAAGCAGAACGGGCTAGAGTGGCAAAGGATCTGCGTTCAAGAGGTGCTGAGGCAGCGGAACGTATTCGTGCCGATGCAGATCGTCAGCGTACCATCATTATTGCCGACGCCTTTCGTGACGCGGAACGGCTACGTGGTGAGGGCGATGGTGAGGCGGCGGCAATCTATGCCAAAGCCTTCACTCAGGATCGGGAGTTTTATTCGTTCTACCGCAGTCTGAATGCCTATCGGGATTCATTTAAAGATAAAAGCGATATCGTGGTGCTTGAGCCAGATAACGATTTCTTTAAATATTTCAAAAATTCCAAAGGCGTAGAATAGTGTTACATCGCCCGGCGATCTGATCGCCGGGCGAATTCCCTCCCTCGCCATGTATCAGAGCGCCAGGAAATTTCATTAGATTATGTGGCAGGAATTATTAGTGGCATTGGCGCTATTGCTGGTCCTTGAAGGGATTATGCCCTTCGCCAACCCAAAAGGTCTGCGGGAAACACTATTGACGATGGCCAGCCTGAGTGATCAGACCATGCGTATCGGTGGGCTCATCAGCATGATTCTTGGAGTCTTGCTGCTCTATATTGTTCATTAGGCCATTTAGCGCATTTTCTATCCATAATATGTTGCCTCGTAATAGTTTCACAGAGCCGGGTGCGCTATAATCGCGTGCGGTTTGTTTGTCTGTTTTAGCACAGGCACTCTTCTTAACTTAATTGAAGCAAGGTTGCGTAAATAGTGACCGGTGGCTCATCCAAATCTAGATCTATCTAATAACGTGCCGAAAGAAAAAAATAGCTGGTTACTTCCCGACGGGATTGACGAATTTTTGCCGCCGCAGGCTGAACGCCTGGAGCGCTTGCGTCGTTCAATACTGGATCTCTACAGTAGTTGGGGGTACGAGTATGTGATCCCCCCGATGGTTGAATATCTTGAGTCTCTGCTGGTAGGGGCCGGGACTGAGCTCGAGCTTGAGACCTTTAAACTGATCGATCAGAAAAGTGGTCGCTTGCTGGGTGTACACGCTGATATGACGCCGCAGGTAGCGCGTATCGATGCCCATCGCCTTAATCGTACTGGTCCGACCCGCCTCTGTTATCTCGATGTCGTACTGCACACACGGCAGGATGGTTTCTCTCGTGGCCGTTGTCCGCTACAGGTAGGGGCCGAACTCTATGGGCACGCCAGCATCGAGAGCGATGTCGAATCGATTCATCTTATGGTTGAAACATTGCGGCTGGCAGGGCTGGATGAGATTCACATCGATCTTGGCCATGTCGGTATTTTTCGTGCGTTAGCGCATCGTGCGGGCCTTACCGCTTCACAGGAGGCGCTGTTGTTTAATGCCTTGCAGCGCAAGGCGAAACCCGAAATTGAAGGGTTGCTAAGCGAGAGCTGTAAGAACGCGGATGATCGTACTATGCTGCTGGCTCTGGTCGACCTTAACGGCGGTACTGAGGTGCTGGAAAAAGCACGCAAGATTTTGCACGCAGCGGGTGACGAGGTGTTGAAGGCGATCGATACATTGCAACAGATCGCCGCGCATGCGGCTCAACGCATGGGTGATATCTCGCTCTATTTTGATCTCGCGGAACTGCGCGGCTATCGTTATCAAACGGGCGTTGTATTTGCTGCCTTTGTCCCTGGGCATGGACAGGAAGTGGCGCGTGGCGGGCGCTATGATGATATTGGCAGCGTCTTTGGGCGCTCCCGTCCTGCCACTGGTTTTAGCTCAGATCTCAAGACATTGATGCTCCTGAGTAACTCTGCGCTTTCGAGGCCGAGCGCAATTGTGGCCTATCCGTGCGATGACAGTGATCAGCGTGCGGCACTGCAGCGCTTTATTGAGGCGCTCCGTGAAGAGGGCGAGCGAGTGATCGAGTTCCTGCCGGGGCAGTCGACAGATATGAGCGATAGCGGTTGTGACCGTAAAATCGTTGAGGTTAATGGTCAGTGGCAGGTGGTTGAGCTGGAATAGCTGTTAGCCGACTGGGGTGGATGAGCGCCACCGCATGGCGTTTTTTTGTGCAAAATTATTAATTCGTTGTAAGAGAAAATCATGGGCAAAAATGTAATCGTTATCGGCACTCAATGGGGTGACGAAGGCAAGGGTAAGATCGTCGACCTGCTGACCGAAGAGGTCGCGGCAGTCGTACGTTTTCAGGGCGGGCATAATGCCGGCCATACGCTGGTGATCGATGGTGAAAAAACGGTCCTGCACCTGATCCCTTCAGGTATCCTGCGTCAGGGGGTGCAATGTATCATTGGTAACGGAGTGGTGGTCTCGCCTGAGGCGCTGTTAACAGAGATCAATATGCTGGAGTCTCGCGGAGTACCGGTGCGCGAGCGCTTGAGTATCAGCGCCGCTTGCCCGCTGATTCTGCCGTATCATGTTGCGCTGGATAACGCGCGCGAGATTGCGCGTGGCAAACAGGCGATCGGTACCACCGGGCGCGGGATAGGCCCGGCCTATGAAGACAAGGTTTCACGACGCGGGTTGCGTTTGGGTGACCTGTTTCATCGCGAGCGTTTTGCTGCAAAATTGGGCGAAGTGCTGGACTACCACAACTTCATGTTACAGAACTACTACAAGTCGGAAGCTATTGATTTTCAAAAGGTACTTGACGAGGCTTTAGGCATGCAGGAAATACTGGAGCCACTGATTGCCGATGTGCCGGAGATGATCGCGCAGTATCAAAAACGGGGTGATAGCCTCATGTTTGAGGGTGCCCAGGGTTCATTGCTTGATATCGACCACGGTACTTATCCCTTTGTCACATCCTCAAATACCACGGCTGGCGGCGCTTCCACTGGTAGTGGTATGGGCGTACTCGGATTTGATTACGTGCTGGGGATCACCAAGGCCTACACCACCCGCGTCGGTTCAGGGCCATTTCCGACCGAGCTGGACGATGAGACCGGTGGGCATCTGGCAGAGCGCGGTCATGAATTCGGTTCGACCACTGGCCGTGCGCGCCGCTGTGGTTGGTTTGATGCAGTCGCACTGCGTCGTGCCGCGCAGATCAACAGTGTCTCTGGGCTCTGCATCACCAAACTCGATGTGCTCGATGGGCTTGATACCATCCGCATCTGCGTCGGCTACAAATATGACGGTGTCGAGAAGCTGGTGCCGCCCGATGGTGCCGAGGCCTTCGCTAATTGTGAGCCGGTTTATGTCGACATGCCTGGCTGGAACGAAACCACCTTTGGCGTGAAGCGTTATGAAGATCTCCCAACCAATGCAGTGGCCTACCTGAAGCGTATTGCAGAGGTGGTCGAGGTGCCGGTGGATATCATCTCAACCGGGCCAGACCGTGAGGAGACGATTGTGCTGCGTCACCCATTTGAGTAGCGAAACCATTTATTTGAATAGTCGCTAGTCAATGCAATAAAAAAGCCCCTGAGGCGTATCACGTCTCAGGGGTTTTTTGTGATCGGCTACTTGGCTTCTGCGCTCGTCGTCGTGCTATCCGTTGGCTTCACTTCACTGTTAGCAGGTGTCGCTTTAGGCTTGATATTGCTCGCAATACGGCCTAGCCCACAGACGGTCGAAAGCGCGAGTTTGTACAGCTCCACGCCAGGCTTGATCAACGTATCGACGAGCCCGGGGAGTTTCGCGAGATAGAAACCCAGCCCAATGGTGAGGCCACTGGCGACCAGCGTTGCGAATATGCCGCCGCCGAGGAAGGCGCTTAGGTTGTACCAGATTGCCAGTGGTGCCAGCAGAATAGAGCCGTACCACAGTGACAGGACAAACAGGAAAAAGGTGGTGACGATCAGTTGAAGTAGTTTTACGACTAAAACATCTACGGTTTTCATGTGCTTAGAGTATCCTTCCAGAATTATTCGAGGTGTTTGTGAATCGTGAGATTACGTATTAGTCGTCAATGTTCTCACACTAAATTATCGAGGCGCAACACTTTACCTTGAGTACGCCTCCAAACTCATCATATTACTTATTATCTGCAAGATTCAAATAGCGATTGAACAGTTTTATTTTGTTCTCAAGTAGTTAGAAGGCGCGACACTATGTCGCATTCAAAATGTCATTTACCCCTGCTAGGATTGCAGTCACTTATTTGAGAGGGGAGTGATCGATGCGTAGTAAGTTATTCCGAGGTGCGTTGCTGTTGTTTGTGATGGTATGGGCACCCGTGGCTAATGCCTTTGTTGGGCTCTGTTGTGGTAAATGTGGTGGCAATATGCCGATGAATATTCCCGGTGGCGGCATACCGGAGACCAAAGAATTTCGTTTTAAATTGAGTGCGATGACGATGGGAATGGATGGCCTGACGCGTGATGGCGATTCAGTTTCTGCAGATTCTCAGCTGGGAATGCCGATGATGATGGGGCAGCCGACTGGAAAGTTCATGGCGGTGCCGACCTCGATGGATATGCGTATGTTGAACTTCAC
>CALZIG010000246.1 GCA_945787585.1 uncultured Gammaproteobacteria bacterium
CCGGTCGGCTAGTCTCCATGGCTGTGACGACAGTGACTGCGACTTTTTCAGGCCGATCAACTGCATCTTCATCCAGACCGTCAACATCGACATCGTGCTCAGGCAAAGAAGACGACTCCAGTTCAGTTTCTGGCTCAGTTGCTTCAGTAACATTCACCACCTGCTCTTCCTGCTCCGCCTGCGGTTCTGATTCCACTACTGGCTCAGACACTTCCGCGGGAGTCTGTTCAGGTTCTACCTCTGGCTCAGGTTCTACCTCTGGCTCAGGTTCTACCTCTGGCTCAGGTTCTACCTCTGGCTCAGGTTCTGGCTCAGGTTCTGGTTCAAATAGGGCAACAAGCTCACCAGGCGCCGAGACTGAATAAGTTTCAACACCACCTGCACTCACACTGTAGACCGTACCATCGCTAAGCAATGGATCAGCCCCGTAAAGCGATAAATCATCCGCTGCCTGCAGGCCGACACTGGTCGATGTTGCTGCTGCGCCAGCATCGGCAGTTGCCGTTACGCTATGGCTGATATCACCTATCATCAGCAGACTGCCATTACCGCTGTTGCCTGTATCGATACTCATCGCGCCTGTGGCGCTAGCATCAGCAGCGCCACTGTTAGTCTCGGCAATTGCAGCCACATTGATATCGCCCCTGAGATTCAGGTCTTCTGCTGCATCGATATCAAAAACGACATCTGCATTGGCATTTCCAGCTAAAGAGCGTTCGGCATCGGCAAGTACAGTGATGTCACCGTCTACCATTACGTCGCCGGATTGTGTACTCGCAATCACTAGGCTTGCATCCACGTCAGTATCATTACTACTGATGTTTACCTCATAATCGCCTTCCGCCCGGACAGTGATGTTGCCTTCAACATCAACTCCATCAGCGCCAAGCAACTGGGCTGAAGCGTGGCTGACTACGCCATACCATTCATTGTCGACGGCCGTTAGATCTGTTTTCACCAGTGTGTCACCAGTCACCGCAAGCCTGCCGCTACCGTCCGACCCAGCGTTGAGCACTAGCTGTGCACTGCCCTCAATCTCGCGCCGCGTGCTTACCCCATCGATAAAGGAATCGAGCAGCACGTCACCGTCGATTTGAATATCATCAGCAGCCTGCATATCTACATTGGTTGAGACGTTGCCGCCGTTACGGCCGTCTATCATGCGCCCATCGACAGTGTTAGCAACATTACCGTTGATATAGATACTTCCATTACCCGCTGTGCCGGCCATCAGATCCAGAAATGTATCGGCCAAGATCTTATCTGCGCTTTGAGCTGTGTTTAATGCCGTGGCACCCAGCGTTATGGCATCAGTCTCACCGGAAATCATAATATCGTTGCCAGCATTAAGATTAACTTCAACATAAGCATCGGCACTCTGGCTACCACCGAAAGTGAGCGAGGCATACGCCTGGGCCAGCAGGCCATCGCTAATGACAATGTCACCACCCGCAGTAACATTTAGAACTGCTTCCGACTCAGCCATACAGGCACCATCGGTATAGTGTCCCGAGCGCCCGATGGCAACAGCCATGCCGCTCCCAGAAATGGAGATACCGCCATTGACGGTAACATCGCCCGCAGCTGCCAGATCGATCTCGGCACTCCCCTGAGCACTATCAATCACATTTCGCTTGGCCCGTGCGTCTACTGAAATATCACCATTGATAGTCAGGTTGCCTGTTGCTGACGCATTCAGGGCAAGTATGGACTCTGACTCAGCATCACCGTCAATACCGGCATAGTAAACATTGGATGTTATGGTGATGTCACCATTCATGGTGATATCGCCGGGCGCACTGAAGCTGGCATCTGATATGGCGATAGCATCGTCATACCCTGGTGCATAGGGGCCTTCCGGTGCGTTAACGTCAACAACAACCAAGGTATCGCCACTGATACTGATACCACCGTTATCTGAAACGACACTCACATCCGCATAGGTTTTTGGCGCGACTGAATTATACGAAGCAGAAGCACTGGCCGTAATCCCGCTATTAACAGCAATATCCCCTGCTGCATGGACATCAATTTGTGCATGGGTAATTTCACCACCATTCGCGACAGCATTGAGATGATCAAACTCAATGTTACCTCCGGCACTTGCTGTAACAATTGCATTTGCACTGCTGTCATTGTCGGCAGAAACACTAATATCACCGCCGTCAATATCTTCACCTGCTGTGAGGCTTACACTGCCACTGGCGCCGTTAAGCGCATGAATGTTCGCCTGGCTACCCATCGTGATATCACCTGTGGCGCTGATGCTCACCACACCATTGCCTTCACCTGCGACCAATGCATCGGCATCAACAACACCGTCGAGATTGACGACACTGTTGATCAGGTCCGTTGCCGTATGGGCGGCGATACCGATGGTGCCGGAACGGGCACGTAAACTACCATTAGCAGTGACATTGCCACTTACGTTTTGCAAGGCATCATTGGGAATGGCAAAATTGATCAGGCCATCACCGCGCAGATCCAGGGTAAACGCAGTCGTACCCGCCAACTGGATTTCACCCATGTCTGCCTGAATCGTGCCCGAGTTGTAGACCGTAGGCGCCGCCAGAATGGCAAAGCCACCATTCGAGGTAGTAATGCTGCCGTAATTGGCCACCGTGCCAGCATTGGCATTGCTGAAGCTATATTGATCGCCGTCGGTAATGGCGCTGACATTCATATCTGCAGCCGTGGTCGCCATCAAGGCGCCGACATTCACCACCGAGGTGTCATGAAACACCACGCCGGCCTGATTCAGAATAAAGACCCGGCCATTGGCACTCAGTGTGCCGCGCAGTTCGCTAGGCACACCACCGATCACTCGATTGATGGCGACGGCAAGGCTGTCCGGCTGCACAAACATCACCGTCTCATTTGCAGCGCTTGAAAAGGTCTGCCAGTCGATATTCAGTCTAGAGCTGGACTGGTTTACCGTGGTTGAGGTGCCAACCTGGTCAATGCTCCCACTCCCGCTGGTAATGCTCCCTCCAGTCGGCGCCGCCATAACGGCACCGGATACCGAGAGCCCGATTGCACTCGCCAGGGTAATGCATCTACACATAGCGACTTCACGCCCACCACGCCTACTACGCCGCCAATGAAACAGTGTCTTTTGCGTAAAACTGACCATCTCTTAACTACCTCATACTACGTATTGAATGTTATTTTGATTTAACTGCTTATGCTTTACTAACAGAACGGATCGCCGCCACAGGGGTTCTGACCAGGATCCATATACGAACCGTAATCCTCGGCAAAGGCGTCGTAATTGCCTTCAATAAAGGTGTACGTCCCCTTGTCATAGATGGGCACACCGGTCGTCCCTAGATAAAAATCACCCGGATCTGCGCCTGTGCCAGCATAGTAGGTATTCCAGTAATCTGGATCACCAGAGGTCTTCCAGCCAGCACCAGGTGTAAAGGAATAACGACCCGCAGTGACATTAACCTCGCTGGTCTCAACGCCACCGCTACCGGTTTTTGCCATATCAAAATTGGCATCTACAGAATTGAAGGTGATCTTGTTGACGAAATTACCTGGCCCCAGGCCCACGGTGCTGGTGACGGTCAGCGGCAGCCCCATTGATTCATCCACGCCAGTTGTAACTGGGTTGTCAATAAACATACTGTTGCGCATATCCATTTCCAGATCCAAGGTGAAATCAGCATTGGTCAGGCTAAAGGTGAGCTTGTGTTTCTTATCCAGCTCGTCCTTCAAGACCTCCTGGCTAAGCCCTTCGGCGGCATCCGTCATAATCTGGCGAAACACCACTCGGGTCGGATTTCCGGTTGCGTTACCGGTCCAGTCGTTATCGCCCTGATGGTTAGAGACTGTGGACTTTAACCCTAAGGGATCACAGCCCAGGCCCATGTAGGTTTAACAGTCCCGCTGCCCGGCAGTTGTCATGCTACCGGTCGCCTCACCTTTGCCTTGCAGGCCGGAGGGAAATCCTCCGGAATCGGAAAATGAGGTGCCGTTGAGATCAAACTCACCGCCCGGCTCAGAGTCACTGACGTAGATAGGGCGATTACCCATGGCAATGTAGGCCTCTTGCCGAAACGCATCGCCGGCTTTGCCCAGAATCGTGTGCCAGTAAAGCGTGCCATCGATGTTGAGTACTTCGGCACGATAGGGCGTGGCATTGTCGTAATTGCCTATACCATTATTGTCCCACTCGCAGTTATCACTGGGGCCAGGGGCACCGCCGCAGGAGTGTTGAGTCTTGTCGTTGAGGCTACCTTGGGCATTAAAATTGAAAGTAAAGGCCGATTGCCCGGACATGGGCACCGCCATAAGCCCTAAAAATGTGATCGCCATCACATAAACTGACTTCAATGAAAAGCAACCAACCGCGCCTCCCTGCGCCGATTTTTGCACCTTGTATATTCTACTCACGCCCGCCACCTTTATTTATCAATCTGTTAGAGACTAATGACGATGATTCACTTCAAGAAAGCATTTTGTTACCTATGTTTATATCGTCCATTTCACGCATAAACTTTAGTGTTTGATAATGTACAGACAGCAACGACCTGATCACGGCCCACACTGTAATGAATAATCTAATTTCAATTAGATTCAACAAGTTAAAATCATTACCTGTATTATGACCTCATCATTCAAGTTCATCTTTCTCGGGCGGATTTTGATATACTTC
>CALZIG010000247.1 GCA_945787585.1 uncultured Gammaproteobacteria bacterium
AAAGTGCGCGTGCTGAACAAGAAACGAACGTGCGGATGGCGTACGTGCACCGAAGGCGGGAATGCCCTTGAGGAAGGACAGCTTATGCTCTGGCATGGCGACACCTCCTTGGTGATGCTTCACGATTCTCGTCTCTCAGTTTATGTGACTGGAGCGTGATACCCTGCGTGAGAGCGATTAAATCATCGTGTTACTGTGTGATTATGTATAGTCCTAAAACATCTTTCTTGCAATGAGTGTTCGTGGCCTGCAATTGAAAGTGCATGCCAAAATGGGGCAGTTTATGGCTGCCCCATTTTCAGGTGCTGATAATTTATATAACTATTGTTGATAGTGCTCTGGAGTTGATTTTAATTTGCCCACCAGCCAGAAGGGCATGTATTTAATGGTGTAAAATTACGGCAGTATTGTGAATGTTTGCCAGCGTGAATGAACGTTACACAACAGCTGACACTGCCTATCTTTTTTTCAGATTCTATAATGGAAAAAGTTTTAACAGCTGTTGTTCGATATTCTTCGTTAAAAATATTACACTCCCCATTATTTTTATCTCTGCCACATACCTCAAGTTCTAAAGGCTTGGCTGTTTTAGGGTTGAACAGCGAGACTGAATTTTCGCCAAGTGAAACAGCCGGCACTGGCCTGCCTCCTTCTTTATGGTAGTGCGAGCAGCCAATTAAAGATACGAGCAAACCCGCGATTAGAAAATATTTCATTTTACCCTCCATTTTTTCGTTGCTTATTTCGCCATTGTTAAATCAGGCGACAGTTGTTAACCCCCACAAGGTTCAGATTATCCCTTTATTGTTATTAGATTTTACATAAATGGTAAAGTCAGCCTAATGAATACTTCTCGCTCAGGGATGAATGGCGGTAATGTCGATGGTTCATTATTCTGAAAATTAAAGTTGTCATATTGGAATTCTCGATCAAAAATATTTTTCACTTCTAACGTAATGATGCCTTTTCTATTTGGTATGCGGTACCCAAGTGTTACATCCACTAGTTCAAATTGGTCTTCTTGCATTGACGTAGCCTGAGATAAAATCTCCTGGTCGATGTAAGCAACCGCAAGCTTGCCATAAAAACCATTTAGCATGAAATAGCTCAAGCTCAGCGGCATTCGTAGTGTTCTAATTTCATTAGGTACGCTGGTGTCAGAAAATTCAGGACGGTATCTTTCGTAATATAAATCTATCCCTACAGTTAGCTGTCGATCAGGTATCCAATAGATATAGCCGCGATTAACTCGCTCGTCTTGCTTCTCATCCGCTATATTCACAGCTCCACCGCTTAAGGTGGTAATAACGGGTCTGGCCACATCGCGACGTGTAAACTCAAGTCCGCTGAATATGCCAGGAGTAAACGTATGATCGACGGCTATGCCGTAACGTTTTGCTATAGAGCCATCAATGTCATCATAAAACTGATTAAAACCTGCAACTTGGCTTGGCTCAATCGTTGCGTTTTGCACGAAGGGTCGCTTGATGTTCTTAAATGCCGCCATTCGCCAGGTTGTTGCTGGGGTTGCTTGCCAAAGTAATCCCAGCTTTGGGCTATATTCTTTTCTTTCAAATTTTGGCTCTTCATATTTGTCAAAGCCGAGGCCTGCGGTAATCTGGCTGTTTTTCGATACGTTGAGGTATGAATAGCCATAGGCGTTGGAATGGCGCGTATCATGGTTGGTTGGCACTATAGCTGGGTCGACGTCGGGAGGTAAAGGTGGAATAATTATGGTGGTCGTAATGGTTGTCAGGTCATCTCTATTTTGATCGAGAAAACCTGCACCAAAAATAAACTTGGCTGGTTTTTGATAAAAATGTGACTGGAATTCAAGGCTGGTTGTATTGCTATCGATAACTGAATCTGTTTCAACAATAAATTCTAAAAATGGGTCAATCGTTTCGGAACGATCTGTAAACCTTGCGTCGAACACGTTGTAGAAAATTGATGCGATATGTGTCCAGCTTGAATTTGGTTCGTAACGAAGCCCAAGTCGAACAGTGTTTTCGTCATCATTATTCCGCGCAGCAGTAGAAAAATCATTTTTGTCAAAGCGCAAGCTCAAGTCACCTCTATCAGTTTGATGATGACGCGCTTCCATTTGAAGGTTAAGCTTTGGGTTAACTTGTGTCTGAACAAAAATATTATAGATATCGGTATATATATCATTATTTGTTCGAAATCCGTCGCTTTCAAAATGAAACTGCCCCAAGCTGTAGGAATAGTTGTCGTGCACTCCAGCGACAGCAATATCTTCGCCCCAAGTGCCATTACTACCAATTAGACCATTCAGCTGCGCCGAAAAATGGTCGCCGTTAAATAAAGGGCTGAATTCATTGAATGAAAGATTCGAAGGCCCTACTGTCTGCACTGCAAATTCAGACGCTGTTAAATGTGGCCTTAACGGCGAAGTATTGAGTGGCTGTAATAGCTGTGATTGAAGCAACTCGCTCACCCTTGCAATCTCATGTCGAGGTAATAAGGCATATGAATCCGCCAGGAATCGATGTGCACTATGATTGCTTGGGTCGACATTAACCGCCTTTCTACCCTTATGCAAAGCAAGTTGTGCTAAGCCAAGATCAGTATATAACCTGGCTAAACTGATGTTTCTAACGGCAAGATCATCATCAAGTAACAAGCGTGAACGGTACACGGAGCGATTGTCATTTAAAGCGATAGATTGTTGGATATCATTAAACGCCTCTCCAGGCCGGTTTTCGCTTTGCTTCAGAATGGCATCGTAAAGATAGGGCGTTGGATCATTTGAATCCAGTTCCTTGGCCATGCTGAATTGTTCTGCCGCCACTTCACCGCGCCGTTCTTCGTAGTAGGCCTTGCCGAGATAACTGCGGATCAGGGCGTTGGATGGATCGAGTATGGCGGCGATTTCTATTTCATGCC
>CALZIG010000248.1 GCA_945787585.1 uncultured Gammaproteobacteria bacterium
CTGAATACCTGGGAAGTCGTTCCGACCGAGGTGCTGGGCTCGCAGGAGGTGCACGACATCTCGGTGGCCATCGGCGTCGAGCCGGGCTCGGATAATCTGAAGGGCCTGCGTTACGGCAAGATTTGCATCCTCGCCGATGCCGACTCGGACGGTCTGCATATCGCGACCTTGTTGTGCGCCCTGTTTTTAAGGCACTTTCGTCCATTGGTCGAAGCGGGGCATGTGTATGTCGCGATGCCACCACTCTATCGTATTGATGTCGGCAAGCATGTCTTTTATGCGCTCGATGATGACGAACAGCGCGGTGTGTTGAGCCGCATTGAAGCTGAAAAACTGAAAGGTAAGATCAATGTGCAGCGCTTTAAAGGGCTGGGTGAGATGAACCCGCTGCAACTACGCGAAACCACGATTGACCCCGACACCCGTCGCCTGGTGCAGCTGGTACTCGATAGCGGTGACGATACCTATCAAATGATGGACATGCTGCTGGCTAAGAAACGCGCGGCTGATCGACGTGGTTGGCTGGAGAGTAAGGGCAACCTCGCCGAGGTGTAATCAGTTGAAGGGTGGGTTCATTCCCGCCCGCACTGTTACTGACTTCCACGCTCCTGAAGGAGCGTTCCCTAGGTACGCTCTGCATTCTCATGCTAGATGAAAATGAATATAAATTATCTGTGACCTGGTAAATTTAACTTGCTGTAAAGGATTAGAAGTGTGCGATAAGACCGATGGTGACAGCAGTTGTGGCATCTCCCTCTGAAAAGTCATGGTTTTCATATTCACCACGGATACTTAGATTATTTTTAATCTTATATTGTAGAGCAAAACCATACTGAAAGAAGTCGACTCCGCTGACATCATATCCGGCGGCATTATCAATACCAGAGTGATCAACTTCAATTTCCCATGTACTAAAGCCTAGTTTGCCTAATAACGATAAAGATGGGGTTATGTTACGCGACATGACACCATTAATTGAAAATGCACTTGCCGAATATAAAATTGTTTTATTTTGGAGAAAGGTGAAGGTTTTGTTGTTTCTAAGTTTAAATTGATCGCCAGTCTCTCCAGTTAGCGACGCGTCTCCAAAATCATGGTAGGCAAATTCTAGTGCGAACATTTTATTAAATTGAAGCCCATAAATGAGTTTGAAGCCACTGTCTTTTTGGTCTAGTGTTGCAGTAGTAGGGACGATGCCAGTTGAAATACTGGTCTTACCGTAACTTACACCCACATATTCGCCTATTTTATCTATGCTTGCATGTGTATTGGAAAATATCCCCAGCATAATAGTTGAAAGTATTACAGCATTGATTTTCATGGTTTCCCCTAATATATAAAGTTAGTATGTTTATATATCTATTGGTGAGGGTGGGGTAATGACATTATAACTTAAGAATATTATAATATTACGGCCAATCAGATTTAGATTGGCCGTAATGCAGATGGTTGGAGAGCTGAATATTTTGGATTTCTTAGCGCGTCGGGTGCAATAAGTGAAACGCATTGCACCGAATGAAATACAATCGTTATGTATTGCTTCGCAATGCCTGGTGGGTTACGCAGACAGCGCTAACCCACCCTACAATTGGATAAGAGCAGCGCTAGAAACTATAAACCAGTGAAATAGCAGTTTCAGTATCCACTTTTTTCTTCGGTGCAGGCACTTTAGAAGTGTGCTTGGCAGTGAATGTCACGCGCATCGCAAGGTCGCCATTGATCTGTGATTTGAGCCCGGTGACTGATTTGGTGATGGTGATGTCTTCACCGATTTCTGTGAACAGGTCTTCAGTAAAAATCGATGTTGGACTGATATCCCACTTGAGGTTACCCGAGAGATATACAATGCCTTCGTTTTCGCTAGAAGCATTTTCGGCTTTGCTCTGACGCATACCTGGGCCACCTTCAAGGTCCAGTTTCAGGGTTGGCTCCTGAATGACGTTGCGCCCATAACCGAGTACTTCGGTCGCCTGGTATTCATAACCACTGAAGCGGTCATCTTCATAACTGACACGGCCAAAGGCGTAGCTCATGGCGTCAAGCTTATAATTGGATTTTCCGACCAACACATAGCGTTCGGCAGTGCTATTGTCCTGATTGCTGCTGTGCAGCGTGTTGAACATCACCAGATGTTTCCACTGGTCGCGTTCATTTTCCAGCTTGGTGCTGAAATTGATGGTGCTGGTGTCTGTATTACCGCTGGTGCTGACGATACCCAGCTCGGCCTCGCCTTTCCATTCGCTGTTCCCGTCTGCGGCAAAAGTGGGTGCGCTGATAAAGAGCACAGTGATTAAAGCTAGTTTTTCTGTATTTGGCATGTCACTTCCTGAATGTTGATCCATATAAGTGGCGGAAATCTACGCCAGTTAAGACGGAAATTCAAGGATGTAATCTATAAGGTTTTGATGGCCAGCGTGTCAGAGCACTGTTACTTAGTCGACAGCTGCGTATAATAGGCCAATTTTTAGCAGGATAATCAAGCAGGTTATAGATGAGCGAAATTCAGGAACGCCAGGACGACGGTATCGAGCGCATGCCGCTCAAGACCTTCACCGAGAAGGCCTATCTCGACTATTCGATGTACGTGATCCTTGATCGTGCGCTACCGAATATTGGCGATGGGCTCAAACCGGTGCAGCGCCGCATTGTCTATGCGATGTCGGAGCTGGGGCTCTCCGCGACCGCCAAGTTTAAGAAATCGGCGCGTACCGTCGGTGACGTGTTGGGTAAATTCCATCCCCACGGTGATTCGGCCTGTTATGAGGCGATGGTGTTGATGGCGCAGCCGTTCTCGACCCGTTACCCCTTTATCGATGGTCAGGGCAACTGGGGCTCGACCGATGATCCCAAGTCTTTTGCCGCGATGCGCTACACCGAATCGCGCATGACACGCTATGCGGAACTACTGTTGTCGGAAGTGGGCCAGGGCACGGTCGACTGGGTGCCGAATTTTGATGGCACCATCGATGAACCGTCGGTGCTACCGGCACGGGTGCCGAATGTGTTGCTGAACGGCACTACCGGCATTGCGGTCGGTATGGCGACTGATATCCCGCCGCACAATATGCGAGAAGTGGTCAGTGCCTGCATCCATCTATTGGATGAGCCGAAGGCCGATCTGGCCGCACTGTGTGAACATATTAAAGGGCCGGACTTTCCTACCGATGCCGAGATCATTACACCTAAAGCCGATATCTTCAAGATGTACGAAACCGGAAATGGCAGTGTGCGTATGCGTGCGATTTATGAGCGTGAAGAGGGCGATATCATTATCACCGCACTGCCGCATCACGTTTCGGGGGCCATGGTGCTGGAGCAGATTGCGAATCAGATGATCGCCAAGAAGCTACCGATGGTCGAGGATCTGCGCGATGAATCGGACCATGAAAATCCGACACGCCTGGTAATCACGCCACGTTCGAATCGGGTGGATGTTGAGTCACTGATGTCGCATCTATTTGTCACCACCGATCTGGAGCGCACCTACCGCGCCAACTTTAATATCATCGGTATTGATGGCAAACCGCAGGTCAAAGATCTGCTTTCAATGTTGAAAGAGTGGCTGGTATTCAGAACTGAAACGGTACGTAAGCGACTGCAATATCGCCTCGATAAAGTGATTCGTCGTCTCCATCTATTGGACGGTTTACTGGTTGCTTTTCTCAATATCGATGAGGTAATCCACATCATCCGCACCGAGGATAAGCCAAAACAGGTATTGATGAAGCGCTTCGACCTCACCGAAGAGCAGACCGACTACATCCTCGATACCAAGCTACGTCAGTTGGCGCGTCTGGAAGAGATGAAGATTCGTGCCGAGCAGGAAGCGCTTGCCAAAGAGCGTGACATGCTGCAGAAGACACTGGGCTCCAAAGCTCGCTTGAAAACGCTGATCCGTAAAGAGCTGATCGCCGATGCCGAGGCCTATGGTGATGATCGTCGTTCACCGATTGTAGTACGTGACGCCGCAGTGGTGATGGATGAGACCGCACTGACACCGGCCGAGCCTGTCACCGTGATTCTGTCTGAAAAGGGTTGGGTGCGCTCTGCCAAGGGGCATGAAATGGATCCATTATCCATCACCTATAAGTCAGGCGATAGCTTTGCCTCGGCGGCGCGCGGGCGCAGTAATCAGTCGTCGATCTTTATCGACAGTACCGGACGCTGCTACGCCGTGCCTGCGCATACGCTGCCATCGGCGCGCGGCCACGGCGAACCGTTAAGTGGTCGTCTCAACTCACCGGATGGTGCGAGCTTTAAAGGGGTGATGATGGGCGGTGCGGATGATCAGTACCTGATCGCCTCCGATGCTGGTTACGGGTTTATCGGTAAGCTCAGCGATATGTTCACCAAAAACAAAGCGGGTAAGGCGTTGTTGTCGTTACCCAGGGGCGCACAGGTGTTACCCCCCGCGCCGTTGCGCAATGCGGCGACGGATCTTGTGGTTTCGATTACTACCGAGGGACGCATGCTGGTCAACCCGGTGAGCGGGCTTCCCGAATTGGCGAAAGGGAAGGGAATTAAGGTGGTGGGCATTCCATCAAAGCGTGTCGCCGAGCGTGAAGAGTATGTGGTTGCGATGGTGGTAGTGCCAGAGAAGGCGACGTTGGTGGTCTACTCTGGACAACGTCACCTGAATCTCAAGGCGAAAGATCTTGCCGCCTATGAGGGTGAGCGGGGTCGTCGTGGTAATAAATTACCACGTGGTTTTCAGCGGGTTGAGCGGGTTGAGGTTGAAGAGAAATAGCAGGCGATGTTTTTGGTGTGTGTAATAAGGATTGTAAAAAAGCCGTCCCAGGACGGCTTTGCTATTAGAGAGTGATTAAATGGCCGCTCACCGAGCTGTTATCTCTATCAACCGGCATAACGTTCAACGGGTAGCTTACTCAAATTATCAGCATCGATATCGTTGGCCGGCCGGCGGACATATTGTCTACCTCGTAAGGTGAAGACCTCTAAATTGCGCTTGCCCGCTTCAACCTCGGCAACAAGCGTATTGAGGGATAATGCCGCATCATTTTTTGTGCGATAGCCAAAAGTACGGCCGTTTTTGTCAATCAATCGCGCGACTAAAGTACTGCCGGCATCGGCCCTTGAACTGCCGGCTTCCTCTTCTTCCAGACAGTGGTGTATCGCAAAACTTTCGTCCACCAGTGGGCCAGCACTAAAACCGAACTCCACATGGATTTTAGCCGCACGGCTCATATCAGGCGCAATTTCATCAGGCGCAAACATCGCGGCACCACTAATTCCAAAGTAGAATCCGCCTTCCAGTAAATTATGAATCGTATTCATCGTCACGCCGGGGACTCTCAATGCCTCCCAGGGTGAATGGAAAGGATCACTTTCGGATTCCGAAATAATCGCTCTGGCAACTTTGATGTTCACGCCGGGGACGCTGGCAATCGCAGAGGCAAAGGCCTTATTGATATCCTGAGGGCTCTGGATACCGTTGGCCTGTCTTTGACATTTGTTGAAGGCCGTGGTGTATTTTCGCTTCAATTTTTGCAGTTTTTTCTTAGTGGCTTTAGAGGCATCATCCAGTTCAGCCTGTACGATTAACTTGTTGATACGGGCGACAATAATGCCTGTCCACGGGCAGGGTCCGGCTTGAACTAAAACGATTAAGATATCGATGAGTGCGCCTGCAGCAGCCCACTTGAGGCCTGTCTTTTTACCGAGAGAGCCTAATCCACCCTTGCCAGAATTGATCGCTTTTACAAAGGCAGTAATATCCTTCGCAGCCTTGAGCGCCTTGATAAATTTATCGTATTGTTTTTTTGATAATTTTTTATCTTTCAGTGCCTTATCGAGTTTCTTTTTAACGCCTGGTTTCCATTTAGGTGTGGCCATGAGCATGTCCTTATCGGTTAGTTTGAATGACAGGAATAGTCGAGTTTCTTCAAAGTCGCAGCGTTTATGATAAACCTTTTTTTATTTTACTTGAAAGGGTCTGTTTTGAGCCGTTGATATGAAGGGGATAAATATTGCAGTATCGATCTCCTTTTATTGATCTGACTGGAGCGATAAAAATATAGTTGCTGTTATGTGATACTTTATCTATTCACTGATTAAACAATAATTAAGGACTTGATTTTATGGCTGGAACCAGCCTGTTAGCGCTTTTAGACGATATCGCCACAGTACTCGATGACATCGTCTTGATGACCAAAGTCGCAGCCAAAAAGACCGCTGGAGTGTTGGGGGATGATGTTGCGCTTAATGCTGAGCAGGTCTCCGGCGTTCGTGCCGATAGAGAACTGCCGGTTGTGTGGGCAGTTGCCAAAGGCTCGATGAAAAACAAGTTTATTCTGGTGCCGGCAGCGTTAATGTTAAGTGCTTTTGTGCCATGGCTCATCGCGCCGTTGTTGATGATGGGGGGTGCTTATCTCTGTTTTGAAGGCTTTGAAAAAGTCGCCCATAAATTCATACAATAAGAAAGAAGCAGATGAGGTGCGCCATGCTGAAATAGTTGCCGCACTTAAAGACAGTAACGTTGATGTCGTTGAGTTTGAGAAGACAAAGATCAAAGGGGCGATTAAGACTGATTTTATTCTCTCTGCTGAGATTATCGTTATTGCGCTGGGTACAGTGCGGGACGCTGATTTTTTAGCCCAGGTGGCAGTGGTCTCTGGTATCGCGGTAGTCATGACTGTGGGCGTCTACTCTTTGCTTGTGGGCATCGTAAAGCATCGATGATGCTGGCCTGCTGCTGTTAAAAAACAGCGAAAATGATTTAATGAGCCGATTCAAGCACGCTTCTGGCAAAGTTATTTTGTATGCTGCACCTTACCTGATGAAACTGTTATCCATCGTTGGCACCATTGCAATGTTTAGCGTCGGTGGCGGCATCCTGATTCACGGCCTGCCCGATGGACAGGCGTTGCTGCATCACGCGAGTGAAGTAATGCATACCGTACCGATGGCGGGCAGTTTTCTCGCCGCGATCACTCCCTTACTGCTGAATACCCTTGTGGGTATTTTACTCGGTGGTGTCATGTTAGGACTGGTAAGCTTGTGGCAGCGAATTTTATTTCGTAAGAATAAGTCATAGCTCGTGGTGGACGCTGTATTAAATAATCGTCTATGAGTGATACTAAGCGAGGCATTCTGTCTGCCTCGTTAATTCTTATAAGTTGCCGATAACCGTTCACCAGTATCATCGAAAATCGTTAAAACTTAACTGCCATGATGGTGACTCATGATTAGAGCTAAGCATTTGTTATTGATAATAATTGTCAGCTTTATCGCGGCATGTGAATCTAATAAAACATTATATATCCCAAGTTATTATGGGCCGCAGCTAGTCATTCAAGGCATAGGTGAGGCAGCGTTACCCGATTCGTCAATCTACCAAGGCGAGTTTAAGGATGGGCTGTTTCATGGAGCTGGTGTAATCACCTGGGATAATAGTGATCGATACGAGGGTAGTTTTTCACAAGGACTATTACATGGCTTTGGTGTGCAAACGCTAAGTACGGGGAATATTTATCGAGGAGAATTTAAGTATGGTTATTATTCAGGTCAAGGCGAGCTAGAATTTAAAGATGGAGATCGCTATCAAGGCACTTTTGAGAATAATGCCTTTAACGGTCTCGGTATATATATGTTTGCATCGGGTGATCAATATCATGGAGAGTTTATTAATGGTAGTTTTAGTGGCGAAGGGAATATTACCTATGCCAGTGGTGATACCTACGAAGGTGATGTGAAGGATTGGATGCTGGATGGTGAAGGTGTCTATCTATTTTCATCGGGTAAAAAATATCATGGTATTTTTAAAACTGACCGCCCTGATGGAGAAATGGTGGTTGAGTATGAAGATGGTGACCGTTATGAAGGTGGTATGAATGACTGGGATCAGTTTCACGGGTATGGCCGCTACACCACATCAAGTGGCGATGTTTATGATGGTGAATTCAAAGATGGGTTAACCATCGGCAGTATGACTGTCATTAAAGCATCAGGTAAAGAAAAATATGAGGGTGAACTAAGGGATTGGCAATACCACGGGAAGGGCATTTTAACCACGACCACGGATGATCATTATGATGGTATGTTCGAATCTGGTCTCTATAATGGTCAAGGAAAATTAGTAGTTCCTGATGTTAGTACATATACCGGCGAATTTAATTATGGCCGCTATCAGGGGCAGGGAACGCTTGAATACACCAATAAACAGAGAAATGTGAGACTGGTATCAGGTGAGTGGAAACGAGGGAAATATATTGGTGATGATGTCAGTCAATATGTACAAGATGGTATAGCACGACTAGATGCTGAAGCTATTCTTTTTGACCAGTCGCGCCAGGTAGATAGTGCTATTGATCGAGTTTCAGCTCAATTAACAGGCAAAACAGATCTGTTTTTTGTTAGTTTTGGGAGCCATGGCTCACAAGATGTATTTATGAATGAAGTGATTCACGCATCAAATGTGATGGATGATCTTTATGGTGTCGGTGAAAAAACGGTAAACTTAGTTAATAATTATCAAACCTTGAATCAGTACCCATTGGCCACGACGAAAAATTTGCAGGCAGTATTAGCAGGTGTTGCTGAGAAAATGGATGTAGAAGAAGATCTGTTGTTTCTTTACCTTACTAGCCATGGTTCTAAAGATCATCAGTTATCGGTTGAGCTGGGTGAGCTACCGTTACAAGAGGTAAGTTCAGGAGCGCTTAAACGACTGCTCGATGATTCAGGAATTAAATGGAAGGTGATTGTTGTTTCTGCATGTTATTCAGGCGGTTTTATTGATGTGCTGAAGGATGATTATAGTTTGATCATTACTTCTGCACGTGCTGATCGCGCTTCTTTTGGGTGCAGTAATGATGCTGAGCTAACTTATTTTGGAAGCGCTTTTTTTAAAGATTCATTGAAAGCGAGTGGCGACTTTATTCAGGCATTTCATTCTGCCACTAAAATTGTGGAGAAGAGAGAGCTAGCTAAGGAGTATAAACCTTCTATGCCGCAAATAAATTATGGTTTAAAAATAGAAGAGAAACTAAAGCAGCTCACAAGAAAATTACAGTAAGCCCTTAGCGAACAAGATTGTATAAAGCTATCACTTTTTAATTGATCGATGTTGTATTTCTGCACGTCATTGCTACAAATTAGAGGCTGTAAATAATTCTGTGTAACTGCCCGCTTCAAATGTGAGGAGTTAACTGCTCCTCAAACATAATCATAAAATGATTCATGGCCTCTTTCCAGTGTCTAATCGGCATGGTCCATTTC
>CALZIG010000249.1 GCA_945787585.1 uncultured Gammaproteobacteria bacterium
GGTCACGCCAGGTCACACTGCTTGACTCAATCACCATGCGCGACTGGGAAAAAAACCAGTCCAGTAGCGCGCGTTCATTGGCGGCACGATGCTGCGCCTGCTCACCCTCTTCAGTGGCATCCTGCGATGCTGGGGCCTCGAACCCTGCGACGCTAATCTTGCCCGCTTCATCCCGCGTAATCACCAGCGCGATGTTTTCGACTACCAGATTATCGATCTGCAGCGTGCGGTCATACAGGCTCCGCCACAGGTTAAAGCCGACACTGCCACGCTCAAAATGGAGTAGTTCAGTCTCACCCTTCAACACCCGCACCCCACGCAGCTTCAGTTGCGGTCCGGCGCCATGCCAGGCCGCATCCATTGACTGAACTTCGACGGTGGCACCCACCGCCTCACTGATGGCGGCTTCTATCTGTTGATGATAAGTGTTCAGATGAGGCAGCAGCAGGCGCGCACTGGTAACTAACAAAGCAATCACAATAATAGTGACGGCTGTAAATCCCCAGCATTTGATTAATGTGGCTCGGATCATGACGCGCTTACTCGTAAACAGTCCATGCAGTGCATCACAGGCAAACTACATCAACACCACGTCAAACTGCTCCTGGGTATAGAGTGTCTCTACCTGCAACTGAATCGGTTTGCCGATAAACTCCTCCAGTTCGGCGACACTGGTCGACTCTTCATCCAGTAACACATCCACCACCTCCTGCGAGGCGAGCACCAGAAACTTATTGGCATCAAACTGACGCACCTCTCGCATCAATTCGCGAAAGATTTCGTAACAGACTGTCTCGCGCGTCTTCACCGAGGCGGTACCGCCGCAGACCGAGCACGGCTCACACAGAATGTGCCCGAGGCTCTCACGGGTTCGTTTGCGGGTCATCTCCACCAGCCCCAGGGGTGAGACATCACAGATAAAACTCTTGGCGCGATCACTGGCCAGCCCTTTCTCAAGCGCTCGCAACACCTGTTTTTTATGCTCCGCTTCATTCATATCGATAAAATCGATGATGATAATACCCCCGAGATTACGCAACTTCAGTTGACGTGCGATCGCCTGCGCTGCTTCAAGGTTCGTTTTAAAGATGGTCTCTTCGAGATTACGATGGCCGACAAAGGCGCCGGTATTGACGTCAACGGTCGTCATCGCCTCGGTCTGATCGATACAGAGGTGCCCGCCCGACTTGAGCTGCACCGTCCGCTCCAGCGCCTTCTGGATCTCATCTTCCACTGAATAGAGGTCAAATATCGGCCGCTCGCCGGGGTAGTGTTCCATGCGGGGGATCAGCTCAGGAATCAGTCGTGTCACAAAGTCATGAGCACGCTGATAGGCCTCACGTGAATCAATGCGGATTTTGTCGATCTGTGCGGCCGGAAAGTCACGCAATATCCGCAATACCAGTGGCAGGTCTTCGTACAGCACAATCGAGTCTCGCGGCTTCGCTGATGGCTCGGGGTGCTGCACCGTCGCCCACAGCTTCCGCAGAAAGGCCATATCTTCCAGCAACTCCGCCTCCTGCGCCCCCTCGGCTGCGGTACGGGCGATGTACCCACCCCCAGCATCTCCCACATCGCGCTCAAGGATTGAACGCAGGCGCTGGCGCTCCGTTTCATCTTCGATCTTTTGCGAGATACCGATATGGTTCACCGCTGGCATAAAGACCAGATAACGAGACGGTATACTGATCTGCATCGTCAAACGCGCGCCCTTACTCCCCAATGGGTCCTTAATCACCTGTACCATCACTTTCTGACCATCGTGCAGCAGTGATTCGATCGCCACTTCCGGCTTCGCACCATTACCATGATCACTCTCGCCCACCCCATTCTCGGGCTGCTGGATATCGGAAACATGTAAAAAGGCAGTGCGATCAAGCCCTATATCAATAAAAGCCGCCTGCATGCCGGGCAACACTCGGCTCACTTTACCCAGATAAATATTGCCCACCAGCCCGCGTTTACAGGTGCGTTCGATATAAACTTCTTGCAACAGGCCATTTTCAACCACCGCCACACGCGTCTCCTGCGGCGTCACATTCACCAGTATCTCATCACTCATTGGTTATTTTTCCATCAAGGCATCGGCTGACTATCTATAATTTAACCGATAGAGTCTACCTTTTTTACGGGTAATAAACATGGTCAGAAAGCGCTGACAGCGCTTATCCAGCCTCAAAGGCACCAAAAATAGACAGTGGCACGCCAAAATCACGCATCAACGCCGCGGTTTCAAACAGTGGCAGACCCATTACACCGGAATAACTCCCTTCAAGCCGCTCGATAAACAGCGCACCGAGCCCCTGAACCGCATAACCACCCGCCTTACCCACCGGTTCGCCACTCTGCCAGTAGCGACGCACCGCCGCTTCGCTGATATCACAAAAGGTCACCTCGCTCACACAGAGCCGACTCGCTTCCCGCGAGCCATCCACCAGCGCCACGCCACTGATCACCTGGTGTGTGCGTCCAGACAGGCGGCGCAACATGCGATGCGCGTCAGACTCATCGCTCGGTTTGCCGAGAATCTCACCATCCACCACCACCGCGGTATCGGCCCCCAGCAGCGGCCTGTCGACAACCGCCAGCGTTTTACGGCCATCACGCGCCTTCTCCAGCGCCATCCGTGCCACATAGTGCGCTGGTGCTTCATCGTTATGCGGCGTTTCATCGATCGTAGCAGCAAACACCTCATGCGCTACACCGATCTGCCACAACAACTCACGCCGACGGGGCGACTGTGAAACAAGATATATCAAAGCGTTACTCATCATTAATCCACCATACAAGAGAA
>CALZIG010000250.1 GCA_945787585.1 uncultured Gammaproteobacteria bacterium
CCTCGGGGTCTGGCCATTGCACGGTCTGTGTGGTGTGTGGGGTGGACTGGCAGCAGGTATCTTTGGCATGGAAGCGCTGGGTGGCATGGGTGGTGTAAGTTGTCTGTCGCAGTTGCTCGGCACATTGCTGGGCGTGACGGTTGCGCTGGTAGGCGGCGTCATTGTTTACGGGACATTGAAGAAAGTCGTCGGCTTGCGTCTGACGCAGGAAGAGGAATTTAACGGTGCGGACCTCAGTATTCATAAGATCAGTGCCGAGCCACCGTCATCACAATCCTGAAGGATTCAATGTGTTAGCGGATTGCTATTGGCCTCAACACGGGTTGCGGCCGATAACCTTACAGCTATTCCAGTCTGCTTAAACTGGAAATATTCCAGAAAAAGTAGTAAGTTATGCCGTTTTTTACCATAAAATAGCAGGTCGAATGGGACACAAACTATACATCAAGACTTTTGGTTGTCAGATGAACGAATACGACTCTGCCAAAATGGCAGAAGTACTCGAGGCATCTCACGGCGCACAGCGCGTCGAGTCGAGCGACGAAGCTGATATTTTGTTGCTTAACACCTGTTCGATTCGTGAAAAGGCGCAGGAAAAAGTGTTTCATCAGCTCGGGCGCTGGCGTGAGCGCAAAGCGCTGCAGCCCAATCTCGTGATTGGCGTGGGCGGCTGTGTGGCGAGTCAGGAAGGCGAAGCGATTCGTGAGCGTGCGCCGTTTGTCGACATCGTGTTTGGCCCGCAGACATTGCATCGCTTGCCGGAGATGCTGAATGAAGTGAAGCGACAGCGCCAGCCGGTGATCGATATCAGTTTTCCCGAGATCGAAAAATTTGACTGTATGCCAGAGCCCAAGGCCGACGGCCCAACGGCTTTTGTCTCTATCATGGAAGGTTGTAGTAAATATTGCACCTTCTGTGTGGTGCCTTATACGCGCGGTGAGGAGTTCAGCCGTCCGTTCGATGACGTGCTTAGTGAAATTTCGTCGCTTGCCAGTCAGGGCGTGCGTGAAGTCAACTTGCTGGGGCAAAATGTAAACGCCTATCGCTATGTGATGGAAGACGGCACCGAAGCCGATCTTGCGCTACTGATCACCTATGTCGCCTCGATTGATGGTATTGAGCGCATCCGTTTTACGACGTCACATCCGGTCGAGTTTAGTGACAGCCTAATTGAAGCGTTTCGTGATGTGCCAGAACTGGTGAGCCATCTGCATCTACCCGTGCAGAGCGGTTCTGATCGCATTCTTGGTGCGATGAAACGCGGTCACACCGCGCTGGAATATAAGGCGAAGATTCGACGGCTGCGTGAAGCGCGCCCCAATATCAGCCTGTCGTCTGATTTCATTATCGGTTTTCCGGGTGAGGGCGATGACGATCACCGCGCCACGATGGCGTTGATCGAAGCGGTCGGTTTCGATCACTCCTTTAGTTTTATCTATAGTGCGCGCCCCGGCACCCCGGCAGCGGCATTTCCGGACGATGTACCGCACAGCGTCAAACAGCAGCGCCTTGCCGAGCTGCAAAAACGGATCATCGAAATGACCGCCGCGATCAGCGCATCGATGGTCGGCAGCGTGCAGCGCGTGCTGGTGGAGCGGGTTTCGAAAAAAGATCCCGCGCAACTGGCCGGGCGGACCGAAAATAATCGTTGGGTCAATTTCACCGCCGAGTCATCACTGATCGGTAAATTCGCCGACGTCCGTATCACCGAAGCGCTGCCCAATTCGTTACGGGGTGAGCTGATTGCCGAAGTTGCATCGAATAACGATCGCCATGTGGCGTAGTCGTTTGCTGAGGGCCGCACCTGCTGGGCTTCTCTTTTCTTCCCCTTTAATATAAGTGACCGCCTACTTTGAGTGAAAATCCCGCGACTAACGATTTACATTTAGAGCCTGTCGATAATCATCGTCTGGCAGAGCTATGCGGCCAGTTCGATGGCCATCTCCGCCAGATAGAGGCCCATTTCGGCGTCGAAATCAGTAATCGTGGCAACAAGTTTCGCATCATTGGCAATCCCGATGCTGTGATTGAGGCGAGCCGTCTGCTCACTTCACTCTATGATGAGACCGATGGCGCAACGCTTGCGCCCTCTCAGGTGCAGCTGGCACTGAGCTCAGCCCCTGCGATCAAAGAGCTGCAGCAGCAGGTCACCGATAGCGTGCGGATTCAGACCAAAAAAGGGGGGATCTCAGGCCGCGGTGTCAATCAGGCCAAATATCTGGAACGGATTCAGGCGCATGCAATCAATTTTGGTATCGGCCCTGCCGGCACCGGCAAGACCTATCTCGCTGTCGCCTGTGCCGTTGAGGCACTGGAGCGCGAAGAGGTGCGACGCATTTTGTTGGTGCGCCCGGCCGTCGAGGCCGGTGAGCGGCTCGGTTTTCTGCCGGGCGATCTGGCGCAGAAGATCGACCCCTACCTGCGACCGCTGTACGACGCGCTTTATGAGATGCTCGGCTTTGAGCGCGTTGCCAAGCTGATCGAACAGAATGTGATCGAAGTCGCACCGCTGGCCTACATGCGCGGCCGCACCCTGAATGAGTCCTTCATCATCCTTGATGAGGCGCAAAACACGACCGTTGAGCAGATGAAGATGTTTCTGACCCGGATCGGTTTTGGTTCAACGGTGGTGGTGACCGGTGATGTGACGCAGGTCGATCTGCCACACGGAAGTCTATCGGGATTACGCCACGTGATTGAGGTGCTCAAAGATGTGAAAGGGATTAGTTTTACCTTCTTTCTGTCGCAGGACGTAGTGCGCCACCCGCTGGTGCAGCTAATTGTGCAGGCGTATTCGCAGCAGGAAGAGAGAGAGGCGAGCGCACAAGAGCACAATAATGGCCGCCGTGGCAGTTGACTGTGGGATGGAGCAGGATCTCGACCTCGACCTGCAAATAGCCTTACAGGAGCCAGAAAACTTCGCATTACCGACGCAAGTCGAGTTTGAACAGTGGGTGACCGCAGCGCTTGATGGCAGCATGACAGCGGTGGAGTTGACCATTCGCCTGGTCGAAAAGGACGAAAGCGCAGCGCTGAATACCCAGTATCGTGATAAACCGGGCACCACCAATGTGTTGTCGTTCCCGTTTGAGGCACCTGCCGATGTGCCGTTGCCGCTGCTCGGCGATCTCATTATCTGCGCACCGCTGGTGGTCGACGAAGCCGCCGCGCAGAATAAAACGCAGCGTGCTCACTGGGCGCATCTGGTGGTGCATGGCATCTTGCACCTGCGCGGTTATGACCACATCGACGACGCAGAGGCGCTTGAAATGGAAGGTCTGGAAAGAAAGATCATGGCATACTTGGGCTTTGATGACCCCTATATGGATGAAGGGCCGATTTAACATGATACTGATTGATGATGTGAACAGCGGAGAAACGATGAAACCTGGGATGGAAAAACGATGAGCAGCGACCGATCGCCTGAGCCGGGGACTGGCAAAGAAGGCTTCTTTGGAAAACTAAAGAAGGCATTTGCACAGGAACCGGCGGATCGTTCAGAACTTATTGAGACACTGCGCGAGTCTCAGCAGCGCCATCTGCTGGATGCCGATGCACTGACCATGATTGAAGGGGTGCTGGAAGTCTCTGAAATGCAGGTACGGGATATCATGATCCCCCGCGCACAGATGGTGGTGGTGGAACGTGATGCCCCGCTGGAGAAAACCCTGCCGGTGATCATCCGCTCTGCCCACTCGCGTTTCCCGGTGATTGGTGAAGACAAGGATGAAGTTGTTGGCATCCTGCTGGCGAAAGATCTGCTCACGTATGCGCTGGATGGTGACAGTAAGCCATTTAACGTGCGCGATGTGTTGCGTCCGGCCGCCTTTGTGCCCGATAGCAAACGACTCAATGTGTTATTGAAAGACTTCCGCGCGAGCCGGAATCACATGGCGATTGTGGTGGATGAATATGGTGGCATCGATGGGCTGGTGACGATTGAAGATGTGCTGGAGCAGATTGTCGGTGAGATCATCGACGAGCACGATGTCGCTGAGGATAGTTACATTATGAAACACAGCGAGGTGAGCTTTACCGTTAAGGCGCTGACCCCGATCGAAGAGTTCAATGACTATTTTGGTTGTGACTTTAGTGATGACGATTACGATACCATCGGCGGATTGATGATGCGCACCTTCGGCCACCTGCCGAAGCGGGGTGAGCGTTGTGAGATTGGTCGCTTCAGCTTCAAGGTGCTGCATGCCGATAGTCGACGCCTGCACCTTCTACAGATGAGTATTCAGACCGAAGAGACCGACGCCTCAGCAGCCGCGGAAGCGTAACCACATGTTCGCTGCGAAGCGGGGGGATCTGCTGGCACTGATTGCAGGCGGCCTGTTGCCATTCGCCTTTGCCCCCTATGCATTTTATCCCGTGGCAGTCGCCTCGCTGGCGCTGCTCTTTTTACTCTGGCTGGGTACCTCGGTGCGTCGCGCCATGTGGCGCGGTCTGCTGTTTGGCGTCGGCATGTTTGGCGTGGGTGTGTCGTGGGTCTTCATTAGTATGTATGAGTATGGCCATGTCAGCCTGGCACTGTCATTGTTTCTCACAGCAATGTTTGTGTTGGTGCTCTCGCTTTATATCGCCGCGGTAGGCGGGGTGGCAGTAAAGTTTAGCCAGCGTTTTCGGCTGCCGCCCACAGCAATGTTATTGTGGTGCTTTCCTGCGATATGGGTATTGTTTGAGTGGATTCGTGGCTGGATGTTCACCGGCTTCCCGTGGCTCAGTGTGGGCTACAGTCAAATCGATTCCCCTCTTAGTGGTTTTGCTGCGCTGCTGGGGGTCTATGGGGTCTCGCTGGCAGTCGCGGTCAGTGCTGCATGCATCGCCCTGGTGGTTCACCATTTTGATGGCAGACAAAAATATTGCTATGTTGCGGGGTTAGTCCTGCTGTGGGGCGTGGGGTTTCTGACGAATCAGATCAGCTGGGTGACGCCTGCCGGTGAGCCAATCAAGGTCACGCTGGTGCAGGGTAATATTCCGCAGGAGTTAAAGTGGTTACAGTCGATGAAGGCACCGACCATCGATCTCTATGCGCAACACACCCGTGAAAACTGGGAGAGTGATCTGATTATCTGGCCGGAAACCGCACTGCCCGCGTTCTTTCATGAATCCACCCGTTTTCTTGCCGGGCTGGCAGAAGAGGCACGTAACAACAATACTGATATTTTGCTGGGACTGATCTATCTCGATGGTGAGCAACGGCAGTATTACAACAGCATGATGAGTCTTGGCAGTGCGACTGGTTTTTACCACAAGCGCCATCTCGTGCCGTTCACCGAATACCTGCCGTTGAAAGAGTGGCTCGCGACGATCATTAATATTATTCAGGTACCGATGTCCGACTTCAG